>JASHRP010000234.1 GCA_030037375.1 Bryobacteraceae bacterium
CACGATAAGCACGCTGATCGCGGTTGCCAGGAACGCCGCGGCATCGAGACGGCGCATTTTCGCGAGCCGCCGCCACGCGCTCCAATCCAGCAGGCAGAATCCCATCCAGGCTGTTACTCCGCCGAGCGCCGCCAGCGGAATGTGCGCCAGATACCCGGAGCCCAGCTTCACCAGAAAGAACAGAAACATGGCGTGCAATAGATTCGACATCCGCGTGGTCCCGCCGCAGCGCACGGCCGCCAGGCTGCGGGCCGGAATCCCGACGCTCATCGGCGCGCCGAAGACTCCCGCGCACAGGTTGGCGATGCCGTACGCGCCGAGCTCCGCATCGGCGTCGGCCCGCTTCATGTGTTGATGCCGGCCGCGGAAGTGCTCCACCACCCGCGAGGTCATCAGCAGGTTCACCGCGGTCACGAAAGCCAGCGCCAGCCCCGACGGAATCACTTGCAAAACGTCCTGAGGATTCCAGGCGAAGCCCGCGAACGGCGGCAGCTCCAACTTGAGCGAGCCCACCTCCGCTTCGTGGAATCGGAACGCTGCCGCGACCATCCCCGAGAGCGCGACACCAAGCAGAGGAGCTGGAATTCGAGGCGCAAACCGTCCGCACGCCGCCGCGGCCGCGACTACCACGCCGCTTAAGACGAACGGCGCGAGCCGTGCGTGCCCCAATTGCGACAGCACCTCCACGGCTTGAGCTATCGCGCTGGGGCTATTCGGCGCGGATACGCCAAGAATCACGTTCAACTGCGAGATCACCATGATCCCGCCGATGCCCACCGAAAATCCCGCGACCACGGCGTGCGGCACCTTGCTGACGTGCCGTCCCAGGCGCAGCACGCAGAACGCCATCATCAGCACGGACGCGACGATCGAAACTTTCGCCGCGCCGCCGATGCCTTGGCTGCGTACCGCCGCAGCGATGAACGGCACCGTGACGCTGCCCGTTCCCCCGATCAGCATTGCGTTGCGGCCAAGCAATGCGATCACGGGCGCGGTCAATATCGATGTCAGGATTCCCAGGATGGGCGGGAGTCCCATCAAAGCCGCCATCGACAGACCGTACGGCAGGGCGATCAATGCCGCGATCGCCCCGCCGCCACAGTCGCCTAAAAACTTTTTCCAGGTATACTTTCTCGTGCGGCGGAGCATGTGATTTTCGCGTACGGAAGCGAACCAATTAAATGCCCGCCTATCCTTGGGTGGGTCTGGTGCGCTGCTTGACGCGCTGCTTATTAGGCCTTCATCACCTTCAGGTACGCGGCTTTGAACTTGTTCATCTCATCCTGCGTTCCGATGGAGACGCGGACGTGGGTCGGCCAAACTGGCCACGGCCGGCCGATGTAAACCTTTTCCATGCGCAGCGCCATGATCACATCGTTTGCTGGACGGCCGGTTTCCGCCATGAATTTATTCGAAACCGAGCGGACGTATTTAAAATTGTTCTTGTCCATGAACGCGAACACGTCGTCCCGAACGTCCTTGATGATCTTGCGCCGTTCCGGGACGAGGTTCTTGACCTTCAGGCTCACGTTCGCGCCGATCATGCCGGTGATCGGCATCGCGCCGGAGCTGAAGTGGCCGATCTTTTCGAGAATGTCCGGCCGGGCCATGGCAGCGCCGGCTCGCAATCCCGCCATGCCGTAAATCTTCGAGAAGGTGCGCAGGATAATCACATCCTTGTCCTTTGCGACAAATTCGGATGAAAATGGCGCGCCGGAGATGTGCGTATACGCCTCATCGATCATAAGGATCGATCCCGCGGGCTTGTTCTCCACGAGCCACGCGATGTCTTCTTTCGGCGTCAGCGTTCCGCTGGGATTGTTGGGATTACAGAGATAAATCAACCCCGCATTCGGATCGGCCGCGGCCATCGCCTTCACATCGTGACGATAATCTTTGGTCAGCGGGACCTTGATTACCTTCGCTCCGACAAACTTCGCGGCGTTTCCACCGGATTCATATCCGGGGTCGGCCATGATGTAGGGCTTGGTGGGCGAAGTAAACGCTAGAACGGCCTGGTGCAAAGGCGCGCTGGAACCAGCGAACGCCTGCACATAGTTCGCCTTTAATCCCTCTTGCTCCGCCAGAATGGCTTTGAAATCGTCGGTTTCTCCGTAGTTGTAGCGTCCGCCCTTGGCGATGATGTTGCGCATCGCCTCCGCAGCCTCAGCGCACGGGCCAAGGGGATTCTCGTTGGCGTTGATCATGACCGCGTCCGCCGGCGCACCGCGAACCTGCGAAAGCTGAGCCAGCGCCGCTTCGTTATAGAACGGCAGCGCGGCGCCGCCGGCGATCAGGCTCGCCAAGCGGCCGAAGTGGCGCCGGGAAAACCCTCGTTGGATGAAATGCTGCTCTTGATGACGCGTAAGAGTCATGTTCGTTCTCCTGATTGTGCGAGTTAGACCGACTGAATCAGCGCACCGGCAGACCTAGACTGAAGTCGCGAATGGATTCAGTCCAGCGCTCCCGACGGAGAGCGAAAGGGATACACGTATGACGGAAATGCCTGACGAGGGGTTGATCGAACGGCTTTGAGCGGACGGGGCGCTCTGGTTACGTGTCAGAGCCGTGCTGCCGGAGCAGCTAAGACCAAAACTCAAATTTACGCCAAATTGCCGCGTATGTCAAACGCGGACGCGTTGGTTATGGCCGCTTGAATAATTGCGGCGATGGGCTTATCCTTCAACGATCCGGCGGCCGCGTTCGAATAGCTCCGCGGCTTCATCCGCCACCTTGCGGCCCTGATCGTAAAGGTCGCGGCCCTTATCGAGCAGATCGCGGCCGG
>JASHRP010000235.1 GCA_030037375.1 Bryobacteraceae bacterium
CCGAAAAAACGGGCGAGGGCTTCGAATTCACTCCGATCATGAAGCCACTGGAGCCATACCGGAACCAGACGGTCATCATGAGCGGACTATGGTCGAAGTCGGCCGAGCCGCCGCCAGGCGTCACAGGCGCTGATCATTGGGTAGCTGCGGCGTACCTTTGCGCCGAAAAACCGAAAAAAACCGCGGGCGCGGACATCCGCGATGGCACAACCATCGATCAGCTTATTGCTCAGAAAATCGGGCAAGACAATCTGTTGCCCTCCCTGCAACTCGGGTTGGAAGACCCCGGCGCCAATTCCAGCAACTGCGGGGAAGGTTATAGCTGCGCCTACACGAACTCGATCTCCTGGATGACGCCCACCAAGCCGTTGCCCATGGAGATCAACCCCCAAGTCGTCTTCGAACGCCTCTTCGGAGACGGTGCGACTTCGGAGGAACGCGCGGCGCGCCGGGAGAACGACCGCAGCATTCTAGACGCCGTTCTCCAGGACGCCGTGCGCTTTAAGTCGCAAATCGGCTCCAGCGACCGGAATCGCGTGGACGGATATCTCGAAGATGTTCGCGAGATTGAACGCCGGTTGGAGATCGCGAAGAAGGCGGCTTCTGCCGCGCCCGCTTCCGCGGTTCCATACGGCGTGCCTTCGTCGTTCGACGAACACATCAAGCTGCAGTTCGACCTGCAAGCTCTCGCGTTCCGCGGCGACATCACGCGTGTATCGACGGTGCTCTTCGCGCGGGATCTGACGGCTCGAGTGTATCCGGAAAGCGGGACCAATACCGGCTTCCACGCCGCCTCCCATCATGCCGAGAATCCGGAAAGAATCAAGGACTATTCGAAGATCAATACGTATCACGTCAAATGCTTGGCTTACCTGGCGGAGAAACTCAGGAACATCCCGGAGGGCGATGGTACTCTGCTCGACCATTCGCTCATCCTCTACGGAACAAACATGGGCGATTCCAATCAGCATCTTCATTACGACGTTCCGCACGTGCTTCTGGGAAGGGCTTCCGGCCAGCTCCAGGGTGGACGTCACCTGGCATATCCGTCGAAGACAGTGACGACGGGGAGCCTGCTGCTGAGCGTCCTGGATTTCTACGGGATTCATCAGGAAGGCATCGGGGACAGCACGGGCCGCTTGAGCGGCCTGGTCTAGTGGTTTGACCTAGGAGGACGAATGCTGACCCACCAATCCATCGGAGTTTTTGTGTTGGCGATCGCGCCCGTTGTTGTTTTTGCGGCGAGTCCAGTCGCCGATGCGGCGATGAAGGGGGATGTGGAAGCTGTTCGCGGGATGCTGCAGAGTAAAGAAGACGTGAACGCCCCGCAAGGTGACGGGGCCACGGCGATGCACTGGGCCGCGTACCGCGATGATCTGGCGATGGCAGACGTGCTGATCGCCGCCGCGGCGAATGCGAGTGCCCGGAACCGCGAAGGCTCCACTCCCCTGTCGTTGGCCGCCATCAACGGAAGCGCGGCGATGATCGACAAGCTGCTTCGCGCGGGAGCCGCCGTGAATGAAGCAGGTCCACACGGCGAGACCGCTCTGATGTTTGCATCTCGCAATGGCAACCTCGAAGCCATTCGACTGCTGATCGCACGCGGAGCTAACGCAAACGCCAAGGAATCGCTGCGCGGGACGACCGCTTTAATGTGGGCTGCGGAGCAAGGTCATGCGGACGCTGTGAAGTTGCTGATTGAAAACCACGCGGACATAGCCGCAGCCTCGAACCCGGATTCCAAGGGCGGTACAGCTTATCTTGCGCCTCCGATTCAATCGCGGCTGCGGTCCGAACAAGGAGGTGGAGGGCTCAGGCAAGGCGGCGGCCGAGGTCGCGGGGTACGGCAGCAGGCTCAACAACCTAGTGACACTGCGCTGGGCGAAGATTTCCTTGCCGCCGCTGACGCCGCGGCTGCCAACGCAGCTTTCGGACGACAACAGAACTCGAATGGCGGCGGACTGACCGCGCTTGTGCTCGCCGCTCGAGAAGGGGAGTTCAACACGGTTAAGACGCTGGTCGAAGCTGGTGCTAACGTAAATCAACTGACCAACTACGGCTGGTCTCCGCTGCTGACTGCGACCCAGAATCGCCACTACAGGATCGGAGCGTATCTGCTGGAACATGGCGCAGATCCGAACATCGCCAACAAAGGCGGGTGGACTCCGCTGTACATTGCGACCGATAATCGCAACATCGAAGGTGGCGATTATCCTGTCCCCGCACCAGACATGGACCACCTCGAGTTCATTCGAGCGCTGCTTGCAAAAGGTGCGAACGTGAACGCCAGGGTCTGCGGCACGGCTTCCACGCCCGCGCAGTGCCGTGGAGATAGCACCGAGACGCGCACGATCTTCACCATGCAATGGGTTTACGAAGACGGTGCAACGCCGTTCTGGCGCGCAGCGCAATCGGGCGATATCGCGCTCATGAAACTCCTTCTGGAACACGGCGCGGACCCAAAGATTGCGACGGCGCACAACGTCACACCGCTAGCCGCGGCTTCCGGTATCGGCTGGGTGGAAGGGATCACCTTTCAATGGTCCGACGCGGACAATCTGGAAGCCGTAAAGATGTGCCTGGACCTCGGCATCGA
>JASHRP010000236.1 GCA_030037375.1 Bryobacteraceae bacterium
CTCGTTGACTGGTTCGGACGGGCCGCTGGTGTTGACGCTTAGCACGAAGGGCGCGCACTTGGCCGGGCTCATCACCAAGCTGAATGAGAACAGCGCGCCTCAAATCGTGTTGGCGCCGAGCGACCCCTCGCTGGGTAAAAAACCGCATCGCAATTCTGGATCAGAACGCCGTGTACTCCTTCGATGAGATGCTGCCGCCGGGCACGTACAAGCTCTTCGCGTTCGAGGGCGTGCCCGAGGGGATTTGGGAAGATCCGGATTTTATGAAGGAGGTGGCGGCCAAGGGAACGGACGTGAAGCTAGGTGAAAATGATTCGCAGCGCGTGGACGTTGCAGTGATCGCGAAGTCGGAGTTAGCGTCAACGCCGCAGAAGCTCGGAGTGGAGTAGCTACTCCGGCACGCCCGCCGTCACCGTTCGCATGACCATCGTTTGCTTCATAAGCTCGCTTGCGGCCCAAGGGCTGAACGCGTCCGCGGCGGCGCGAAGTTGATCGGACGTGAGGAAGCCGCCATTGACGAGCTGGTCGCCGGGGCTCTCGATCACATACCGCCAGACGTCGAAGTGGCGCTGATGATCCGGATCCTCGCGGCGGATGATTTCGTCCTGGTTATGAATTTCGACTTGCACCAGACCGGCCGATTGCATCAGCGCCGGCAGATGCTCGGCCATCTGATTGTCCCAACGGTTAGCGTCGCGCCATGCGAGGAAGGCTCGATAGAACTCTCTAAAGGCCGCGGGCGGCGCGGGCTCCCAGGAGTTTGCGACGTGATTGTAGTCGAGAATGACAATCGCGCCGCCGGCCTTGACGGCGTGCTTCATCTTCGCGAGCGCCGCCGCAGGATCGCTGATCCATTGAAGCGTCCGCGCCGCAGTCACGATATCGAATTCAGCACGATATGTCAAGCTTGTTGCGTCGCCGATTTCGAATTCGAGGTTCGGCAGCCGATAATCCTTCCACGCGTGTTCGATAAACACGGCATCGCGATCAATGCCAGCGACACGGCCGCTGGATCCGACCGCCTGAGCAATTCCATAGGTGATAGCGCCTGTTCCACAGCCGACATCGAGCACGGTCACGCCGGGGCGCAGCATCGCGGCGAGGATTCGATGATCGGCTTCGAGCGTTCGACGGCCCAAGATTCGCTGGTCAGATCGATGAGCCTGAGACATTACACTAGATGGTATGCCGATCTTCGAGTACAAATGCCACGACTGCGGAGCGAAGTTCGAGAAGCTGGTGTTGAAGCCGGCGACCGATACCGTGGAGTGTCCGAAGTGTGGCAAGACTCGGTTGGAGCAATTGATCTCGTCATTTCTGGCCCCGGTGGAAGGAAAGTATAAACCCACGCCGACACCGCATCCGGAATATCCGGATGGGTACTTGAGTCACAAGCACGACGACGACTGACGGCTACTTCGATTTGTCCAGAACCTCGAGCAGAGCTGAGGAGACGGCTTCGGGGTTTTCGCGCGGCAGGAAGTGGCCGCAGCCGGGAATGACTCGGCGGGCGACGAGGTTCGGAAACGAGTTCACTTCTCCGGGCGCTTGAGCCGCGGGTCGAGCGACGCCGTCGTTTGCTCCATACATCGTGATCGCCGGGCATTGGATCTTGGGCCGCTGCGCCAATTGTTGCTCGATTTGTTTGAAACGTTCTTCGCCTGCTGCGTTGCCGATGCGATGCCGGTAGGAATGAATCACGATATCCACGAAATCGGGATTGTCGAATGAAGCGGCGGTTCGATCGTAGGTCTCGTCGGTGAAATGCCAGTCCGGCGACCACAGTTGCCAGAGAAGTTTGCAGAGCGGCTTGCGATTGGCCTGCAAAGTGGCGCGGCCGTTTTCGGTTTGGAAGAACCACTGATACCACAGATTGTGCGCGGCTTCGGGATTCGTCGCGCCAGGCCGAGCCATGACGTTCTGGATCGAATAGCCGTGAATGAAGACGCCCGCGCGGACGCGATCGGGATGGAGCGCGGCGGCGATGTTCGCGGCGCGGTTGCC
The DNA here is from genome assembly GCA_030037375.1 of Bryobacteraceae bacterium. GTDB lineage: Bacteria > Acidobacteriota > Terriglobia > Bryobacterales > Bryobacteraceae > Palsa-187. Next base: position 2,005 of record JASHRP010000236.1, read on the forward strand.
CCAATCGAATCCGCTGACCGCGAAGCGCGGAATGTGGAGAGCGTCGGCGAAATCGATCAGATCCTGGCCGATGGCGGCCTGCTCGGCCATGCGCGGCGCGGAGGCGTCGAGAAAGCGAGTGGGGCCATAACCGCGAATGTACGGCACGAGCACTCGGTAGCCCGCTTTCGCGAGAGGCGGCGCGACATCGTGGAAGGCGTGCGCGTCATCGGGAAAGCCGTGGAGCAGGATGATGGGGAAGCCTTGCTCGGGTCCGGATTCTTCGTAGCCGATTTCGAGGATGGGGGTGCGGATGGTCTTCATTTTGGGTTGCGCTTGCGTCGTGAGCGCCGCGGCTGCAGCGGCGGAGATGAAGGCTCGACGTGAGGTTTTCATCCAGCTTGGATCATACACCCCGCGCACGAAAAACGGTGACATACTGGCGTCATGCGTCGACGACACTTCACCGCACTGATTGCAGGATCGCCCGTGCTGCTCGCGCAACAGACGACGGCGCCGGCTCCCGTTGCTTCTACCAATACGCCTCCGCAAGGAAGAGGACGGCCGCCTGAGGTTCCTCCCTTTCAAGCGCCGCTCGAATTCGCGCGCAAGGATGTTGCGCCGAAAGCCGAGCCGTTTCCGATGACGCAGGTGCGGCTGCTGCCGGGCGCGTTTCACGATGCGCAGGAGTGGAATCGCGGCTTCATGTCGAGACTGCCGGTGGACAAGCTCGTATACAATTTCCGCGCGAACGCGGGATTGCCGGGCGAGCCGGAGAAGCCCTTCGGCGGATGGGAGCAGCCCGCAAACGGAAAACGCGCGAGCGAACTGCGCGGCCATTTCACCGGACATTTCCTTTCGGCCAGCGCGCAGTTGTACGCGTCAACGTCGGACAACGACGCAAAAACAAAAGCGGATGAGATTGTCGCGGAGCTGGCGAAGTGCCAGCAGGCCCTCGGCGGGAGATATTTGAGCGCGTTTCCGCCAGACTTTTGGGACCGCCTCGACGCTCGCAAAGACGTGTGGGCGCCGTTCTATACGATTCACAAAATCATGGCGGGTATGTATGACATGTACAGGCTCGCCGGGAATCAGCAGGCGCTGGCGGTGCTGGAGGGCATGGCGGCATGGGCGGATGAGTGGACTGAGCCTAAGCCCGAAGAGCACATGCAGCAGATCCTCAACACCGAATACGGCGGCATGAATGAGGTGCTGTACAACCTGGCGGCGGCGACGAACAACGATCATTGGGCGCGCGTTGGCGACCGGTTTACCAAGAAGATTTTCTTCAATCCGCTGGCATCCCGGCGCGATGAGCTGCGCGGGCTGCACGTGAACACGCATATCCCGCAGGTGACCGGCGCGGCTCGGCGGTATGAGATTTCGGGCGATATGCGGTTTCATGATGTGGCGGATTGCTTCTTCTACGAGGTGAGCAGCGCGCGATCGTACGTGACGAACGGGACCAGCAATGGCGAGGCGTGGCTGGGGCAACCTCGGCGGCTGGCGGCGGAGTTGAAGCTTTCGACCAACACCGCGGAGTGCTGCTGTGCGTACAACATGCTGAAGCTGGCTCGGCATATGTATGCGTGGGATCCGAAGCCGCAGTATTTCGATTACTACGAGCGCACGCTGCTGAATCATCGCATAGGGACGATCCAACCGCAGACCGGGCACACGCAATATTATTTGTCGCTGACGCCGGGCGCGTGGAAGACGTTCTGCGACGACGATCAGTGCTTCTGGTGCTGCACGGGAACGGGCGTCGAAGAGTATTCGAAGCTCAACGACAGCATCTATTGGCGCGACGCAGCGGGGCTGTTCGTGAACCTATTTATACCGTCCGAATTGAATTGGATGGAGCGCGGATTCCGGCTGCGGCAGGAGACGAAGTTTCCCGAGGAGGAAGGGACGCGGTTCACGATTTACGTCGACAGACCGGTGGAACTCGCGGTGCGTCTGCGGATTCCTTCGTGGTTGTCGGCGGGTCCGACTGTGAAAGTGAATGGGAAGGCGCTGGATGCGACGGCGTCGCCGGGAAGTTATTTGACTTTGAATCGCACGTGGAAGAACGGCGACAAAATCGAGATGGAATTGCCGATGCATTTGCGAGTCGAGTCGATGCCGGACGATCCGCAGATGCAGGCGTTCTTGTACGGGCCGCTTGTGCTGGCGGGGGATCTCGGAACGGACGGAGTGACGGAGGCGAATTCGATTCGAGCGCTCGGGCCGGCGCTGCGGCAAGCTCCGGCGCTGGAGATTCCTACGTTCCGGGCGAGCGGGGATCCGAGTGCGTGGATCAAGGGAGCGAGCGCGCCGATGACGTTTCGGACGAGCGGACAAACGAGGGACGTAACGCTTGCGCCGCTGAATAGCGTGTTTGGAAAACGTTATTCGGTTTACTGGCAGGTGAGCTAGGCTAGCTCCGCGGAGAGCTGTTCCCATTCGGCCATGCGCGCTTCGAGAGTTTTGCGGCGCTGGGCGACGAGATCGGTGAGGCGCATGGTTTCTTCGACGCTTTTGAAATCGCCGAGCTCGGCTTCGTGGGCGGCGATTTCGGATTCGAGCGCGGCGACTTCTTTTTCGACTGAGCCGAGGCGATCCTTGAGCTTTTGAAGCTTCATCGGATTGACTCGCTTGGCTCCGTTTTCGGATTCTTTGACGGGCGCGGGTGGAGGCGGAGCGGCTTCGAGCGCGGCGGTTTCCGCGGCTAGTTTCTCCGGGCCGCCGGATTTACGCCACAGGTAATCTTCGTAGTTTCCGGGATAGACGTGCACGTGGCCGTCTTCAATTTCGAAGATGCGGGTGGCGAGCTTATCAATGAAGTAACGGTCGTGCGAGACGAAGACGACGGTGCCGGTGTAAGTGGCGAGCGCCTCGAGGAGCACGTCTTTGGCGCGCATGTCGAGGTGGTTGGTGGGCTCATCGAGCAAAAGGAAATTCGCGGGCGCGAGAAGAATGCGCGCGAGAGCGTAGCGATTGCGTTCGCCGCCGGAGAGCACTCCGATGCGCTTGGTAACGTCATCTTCGCCGAAGAGGAAACAACCAAGGAGGGTGCGCAGCTCCGTGATCTTGGCTTTGGGCGCCGAGCCGCTCAAATCGTCGAGCAGGCGCGCATCGGGATCGAGCTCCTTATATTGATCCTGCGCGAAGTAATCGGGTAAAACATTATGGCCGAGATTGTAGTCGCCTGAAGTGAGCGGCTCCGCGCCGGCGAGAAGCTTGATCATGGTCGATTTGCCCGCGCCGTTGACGCCGACTAAGGCGATGCGATCGCCGCGTTCGATGACGAAGCTTGCGCCGCTGAAGACGTGCTTGGCACCGTAGCTCTTGGAGACATTTTTGAATTCGGCGACGATGCGGCCGCTGGGCTTGGGTTGCGGGAACGAGAAGTGGATAGTGGATTCGTCGGGAGGGATCTCGATGCGCTCGATTTTTTCAAGTTCTTTGATGCGCGATTGAACTTGCTTGGCCTTAGTGGCCTGATAGCGGAAACGGTTGATGAAGGCTTCGAGTTGCTCAATGCGTTCGCGCTGATTGCGGTACGCGGATTCGAGCTGGGATTTCCGCTCGGCCTTCTGCACTAGATATTTGTCGTAATTGCCGTGGTAAAAATTTACCTTTTTGTTCCACAGCTCGACGATTTTCTTGACGGTGACATCGAGGAAGTAACGGTCGTGCGAGATGAGGACGTAGGCATTGGGATAGCCGAGCAGATAAGATTCGAGCCAGTTGCGGGCTTCGAGATCGAGGTGATTGGTGGGCTCATCGAGCAGCAGAAGGTTGGGTTTTTCGAGAAGCAGCTTGGCGAGCGCGAGGCGCATCTGCCAGCCGCCTGAAAATTCCTCCGTGCGACGATTCCAATCTTCCTTGCGAAAACCGAGGCCGTCGAGCACCGCGCCCACTTGGGCTTCAATGGAGTAGCCGTCGCGGTTACGGAATTCGCTATCGATATCGTGCAGGCGATCGGCGGCGGCGGAGTACTCGGGGCTGGAGGGATCGAGCTCGCCCAATTTTTGATGGAGTGTTTCGAGTTCCTGCTCCATTTCGCGGAGGCCGGCGAAAACGGTCATGCATTCGGCGAAGACGGTGCGGCCGGCGAGGGTGAGTCCGTCCTGGGGAAGGTAGCCGAGGCGGACGCCTTTAGGAAACGAGATGGTCCCGTAATCGAGGCTTTCCATGCCGCAGAGGATTTTGAGCAGCGTAGATTTGCCGGTGCCGTTTGCGCCGACGAGCCCGGTCTTTTCCTTAGGCGTGATCAGCCAGTCGCAATTATCGAAGAGAAGCTTGGGGCCGAAACGTTTTCCGGCGCCTTGGAGTTGGATCATCGGAGGGTACTACCTTTGATTTTAGCGAATGGGCGCACTACGGCTGAAGCGTCGCCTCGCGGCGGGCCGCCGTAGCACAAACGGCCGCGCCGCGGATGGAAAAAGGTTCTTCGATTGCCTGCCCACAAACCCGAAACGGGAAAGTTCCGCTGAGGCGTTGCGGGCAAGCTGTACGAACTCCCAAAACACCGACTTGTCAGATCGATGCGTCCGACCGAACATCCTTCGCTGAGAGAACCGATTCTCCCTCCTCGCTCACTTAGCCCGACGACCTCGGGCTTCGGCAAGCTTGGATACATCTAATCGAGCGACGCTGCCTGCGCAGGCTGTGCACGTCTCTAACGGTTCGATGATGCGGGGGCGGGGCGGCGAAGAGCGTCCGAGTTTTAGCAGGAAACGATAGGAACGATTGGAGAAGATTTTGTGTGCTGGTGTCGTTTCTGAAATACGTCGTCTGCTATACTTGACAAAGGCATGGATCAAGCCGCTAGTCTTTCGGTGGCCTCGCCGGCCGCTCCCGCCGCCGACCTTCCAGCCATGCTGGCGACCCTCAGCTCTTACGAATGCCTATTCGGCCCGTACCATGTTCAGACGCTAACCCTGGCCGCTCAAGCCGGTGAGGCGCTCTGGCTGAGCGGCGAGTCCGATCAGGCGCGCGTGCTGCTGGAGCACGCGGCACGGCACCTCGCACGTTATGGCGATCTTGCTGCCGGCGTCCGTATTCGAACCCTGAGCGTGCTGCGCGATCTGCGGGCTTCGGTCGCCTCTTCGCGAAGCCTCGTTTAAACTTCAAGATCAGTTCCGCTCGCGTCCACATTTATAATGAAGAGTGGATTCGATGGACGGCGCGCGCGACGCTTTGAGGCGAGCCTCGCGAATCGCCGTGCTCACCGGCGCTGGAATCTCGGCGGAGAGCGGCATTCCGACGTTTCGCGGTCCCGGTGGAATTTGGCGGACGTATAAAGCGGAAAACTTGGCTACGCCGGAGGCGTTCGCGCGGAATCCAGAATTGGTCTGGGAATGGTATGACTGGCGGCGAAGCGTAATCGCGGGCGTGGAGCCCAACGCCGGCCATAAAGCGTTGGCTGAACTGGAGAGAAAAATGGAGTCGAAGGCGCGGGAGTTCACTCTCATCACCCAAAATGTCGATGGCTTGCACACCCGCGCGGGGAGCCGCAAGGTTCTCAAGGTTCACGGCGAGATCTGGACCCTCCGCTGCACTGAATGTGGCCGGGAGCGCGAGGATACCAGCCCGCGCTTGAAGCAGGTTCCTCCGCTTTGCGAATGCGGAGCGATGGAGCGGCCGGGCGTCGTATGGTTCGGCGAAGGATTGCCGCCGAAGGTTTGGATGTGCGCGCAGAAGGCGGCAATCGAATCTGACATTTTGCTGGTGGTGGGAACGTCCGCCGTCGTCCATCCGGTGGCTGGACTCGCCGCCGCGGCGAAATCGCGTGGCGCGGTGGTCGTGGAAGTGAATGTCGCGGAGACGCCGGTAACTGCAGGCGCGGATTATTCGCTTCGAGGACCCGCCGGAGCGTTGCTGCCGGAACTATTCGCATGAAGATTTGCTATCTTGACGCCTTTTCGGGAATCAGCGGCGATATGACCGTCGGCGCCCTGCTCGACGCCGGGGCTCCGCCGGAGGGCGTGCTCGAAGCGCTGCGCGGACTCGACACCGGCGCTCGCTACGAGGTGGAAAAAACCTCGCGGCGCGGTATCGATGCCTCCAAATTTCGCGTTCACCTCGGCGATGCTCCGAAGAAGCATCGCCATCTCTCGCACATTTTGAAAATGATTGACGCGGCTCCGCTCGGCAGTCGCGCCAAACAAAATGCCTCAGCCGTGTTTGAGAAGCTTGGCCAAGCCGAAGCTCAAGTGCACGGCGTCCCAATCGAAAAAGTCCACTTTCACGAAGTCGGAGCCGCGGATTCGATCGCCGATATCGTCGGAGCTTGCGTAGCGCTCGACCTGCTCGGCGTCGAAGAGCTGCATCTCTCCGCCATCAATGTCGGCAGCGGGACGGTCGAAACCGAGCACGGCCTGCTCCCCGTTCCGGCCCCCGCAACCGCGCGGCTGCTGACCGGGAAGCCAGTCTACGCTCGCGGCCCGCAGATGGAGCTGACCACGCCAACCGGAGCCGCCATCGCCGCAACCTTGGGAAGGAGCTTCGGCCCGCTTCCGCCGATGCGCATCTCGAGCATCGGGCATGGCGCGGGCGATCGTGATTTTCCTCAGCAGGCCAACGTACTCCGTGCGCTGATCGGTGAAAAGGCCGCCGTGGCGGAATCGACCGTGGTGAGCGTGATTGAAGCGAATATCGACGATTCCAGCCCGCAGGTTCTCGGCTACGCGCTTGACCGGCTTATGGAGGCCGGAGCGCTCGACGCTTCTCTTTCGCCGCTTCAGATGAAGAAGAATCGCCCCGGCGTGCTGCTGCGCGTCATCGCCAAGCCGGAGGATCAGGAGAAACTCGCGCAAGTGATCTTCGCGGAAACGTCCACGCTCGGATTGCGGATTCATTCAGCAGAGCGCCGCGTTGAGGAGCGGACCATCGTGGAAGCGGAAACGCCTTGGGGCTCAGTCCGCGGCAAAATCGCGGGCCATGGCCTGTTCGCGCCCGAATACGAGGATTGCCGGGCAATCGCGGAACGAACGGGAACCCCGCTCGCGCAGGTGCAGGAAGCGGCCCGCGCGGCTTATCGAAAATCGAAATGAAATATTACCTGACAACGCCGATTTACTACACCAACGCTGCGCCTCACATTGGGCACGCGTACACCACCATCGCGGCCGATTGCATCCGGCGCATGAAGCAGATGAATGGCTTCGACGTCACGCTCACCACCGGTACCGATGAGCACGGCGTCAATGTGGAACGCGCCGCGATCGCGGCGGGGAAAACGCCGCTCGAGTATACCGACCTCATCGCCGAGGAATTTCGCAAACAATGGCAGATTCTTGGACTCGGCATCGATCGCTTTGAGCGCACTACCAGCGCTAAGCACGCGAGAGTCGTGCAGGATTTATTCCTGCGCTGCAAAAATGCCGGCTACGTCTACAAGGGCCACTATACCGGGCAATATTGCATCTTCGACAACGCCTATATTAATGACGCGAAGCCCGGCGATCCGTGCCCCGACTGCGGCCGTCCTACGGAAACCGTCACCGAGGAGAACTACTATTTCAAGCTGTCCGCGTTCACCGACCGGCTGCTCGATCTTTACTCGAGCCAACCGGATTTTATTCAACCCGAAATTCGCCGCAATGAAGTGATCGCATTCGTGCGCCAGGGATTGAAGGATCTTTCCATCAGCCGCACGACGATCAAGTGGGGTATCCCGGTTCCCGGCGAAGAGAAGCATGTCTTCTACGTCTGGTTCGACGCGCTAAGCACCTATATGAGCGCCGTGGACGGCGAGAATCTCTGGCCCGCGGACCTGCATTTGATCGGCAAGGAGATCGTCCGGTTTCACGCCGTGTATTGGCCTGCTTTTCTGTGGGCCGCGGGTCTCGAAATTCCCAAGCGCATTTTCGCGCATGGCTGGCTGTTGTTCGAAAACGACAAGATGAGCAAATCGCGGGGCAATATCGTCCGCGCAACTCCCATTCACAACGTCCTGGGAACCGATGCGCTGCGCTACTTCCTTCTGCGGGAGGTCCCCTTCGGATCCGACGGCAGCTTCAGCTACGACGCGCTCGTCGGCCGCTACAACTCCGATCTCGCCAACGGGCTCGGCAACCTCGCCAGCCGCACGCTGACGATGATTCATCAGTATCGTGAAAGCGTAGTTCCCGCCGGCGCGAGCGACAATCATGTCGCGGCCCACGCGCAGACCGCCGCGGAAATGGCTCTCGAAGCCTTCGAACGCTTCGATTTTTCGAAGGCTCTGGAGACCATCTGGGCTTTGATCGCGACCGTCGACAAATACATCGTGGAGCAAGCGCCGTGGAAGCTGGCCAAGGGCGGCGAGGATTGCGCCGCCCCGCTGGATGGCGCGCTTTATACTTCTGCGGAGGCTCTGCGGGTGATCGTTGGGTTGCTGTACCCGGTCATGCCCCAATCTTGCGCGCGAATTTGGGCGCAACTAGGCATGGCTTCGCACCTCGATAGCGTGCGCGTTGCCGATCTGCATTGGGGACATTTGGAGCCCGGTCAGAAGCTGCGCCCCGCCGCCGGCGTTTTCCCGCGCGCCGATCCCGCCACTTCGATCGAAAAAATGAAAGCGCTGGAGACGGAGGAGCTGGCGCGCCAGATGGCTCTCCTCGGCAAGACCCCTCCTCCGCCAGCGCCGCCCGCGGCCGCCAAGACGGAAGCCGCCGCGAAGCCGGAAGGAGATGGCTCGGCGCAAATCACCATCGACGATTTCGCTAAAGTCGACTTGCGCGTCGGCATCGTCAAATCGGCCATGCCGGTGAAGGGCGCGGATAAGCTCCTGCATCTGAGCGTCGACATCGGGGAGCCTCAGCCGCGCAGCATTGTC
>JASHRP010000002.1 GCA_030037375.1 Bryobacteraceae bacterium
CCCGCGGCCGCCGCAGCGCCTGTTCACCAACCCCGAATAGGAATGAGTCGAATGATGGATGATAACTGGCTGCTGCGCGTCCGCAATCTGACCAAAGTCTTCGGCGAGGCCACGCCCGGCGTGTGCGAGCGCACGGGGCCCCGCTTCAATTCCAATATCTGCCCCAAGACCGGCGCCGTGGTGGCGTGCAGCAACATCAGCTTCGATCTCTATCCAGGCGAGGTCCTGGGCATTGTGGGCGAGAGCGGCTCGGGAAAAAGCACGCTGGTGCAAACGCTCTACTTCGACATGGACGCCACCTTCGGCGAGGTGAACTTCCGCCCCGTGGAAGACGGCGCGGTGAACATTCTCGAGCTATCCAGCCAGAAAAAGCGCCACATGCGCAATCACCTGATGGGCATGGTCTACCAGAATCCGCGCGACGGATTGAACTTCAACTTCAGTTCCGGCGGAAATATCGCGGAGAAACTGCTGATGGCGGGAACGTTTCACGTCGGCAAGATCCGTGGCCGCGCCGGCTATCTGCTGACGCAGACCGAAGTTCCGGTCCAGCGCATGGACGAAACGCCTGCAAGCTTCAGCGGAGGAATGCAGCAACGCGTTCAAATCGCAAAGGCGCTGGCCAATAATCCCCCACTAGCATTCCTCGATGAAGTCACCAGTGGGCTGGATGTCTCGGTGCAAGCCAAGGTGCTGGACCTGATCCGGCGCCTGCAGCAGGAACTGGGCATCTCCATGATCGTGGTGTCTCACGACCTTGGCGTAATCCGGATGTTGACGGATCGGACCATTGTTTTGAAGCACGGCCGGATTGTGGAGCACGGCTTGACGGATCAAATTTTGCAGGATCCGCAACACGCCTACACCCAACTGTTGGTGAGCTCGCTGCTCTAAGGCTGAGGGAGAAGAAACTTCGATGGCCAAAATTCTAGAAGTGGCCGATCTTTCCAAGGAGTTCACGCTGTTGATCCTAGGCGGCAAGAAAATCCACGCGTTAGAGGGCCTCTCTTTCGAGATGGAGGAGGGGGAGATTGTCGGGCTGACGGGCAAGTCGGGCGTCGGAAAGTCGACGCTCATGAAGTGCATTTACCGGACTTATTTGCCGACCGCGGGCAGCATATTTTTGCGCAGGCAGGGCGGCGAGACGCTGGATCTTGCCACTGCCGCGGAGCACGACGTTCTAGCGCTCCGGCGAACCGAGATGACCTATTGCTCCCAATTCTTGCACGCGATTCCGAGAGTCCCGGCCCTGGAGGTGGTCTCCGAAGGACTCTTGAGCCGCAAATGCTCGCGCGAAGAGGCCCTTCGCGAAGCTCGCAACTGCTTGGAGCGGCTGGGATTGCCGGAGGAGCTTTGGGACGCCTATCCTTCGACATTCAGCGGCGGGGAACAGCAGCGCGTCAACATCAGTCGCGCGATCCTCTCGCGGCCGCGGTTTCTGCTGGTGGACGAACCCACCGCGTCTCTCGACTTGAAGACCAAGAATGCCGTGATCGACATGCTGCTCGAATTGAAGGCAGCGGGCACTTCGATCTTGCTGATCACGCATGACGAGCACACGCTGAACCGGCTGTCGGACCGGCGCCTGAATCTGGAAAACGGAAGGATCCGGCATGCCGTGGAGGTTTAGTTTCATGGCGCCCTTCTGCCTGTTCGGCGTGCTTGCGGCTGCCATCGCGCTTACCTCGTGCGGCTCAACCAGAGCCGCGATGGGCGCCAACGGCCGGCCCACGGTGCTGCGGTACTGTTTCGCTTCAAGCTCGGAGGAGCCTGGAGTTGCAAACTATCGGAGCGAACTGACAAAGCGGTATTTGGAGCGCGAGCTACATGTCAAAGTGGAAATAGTTCAGACCACTGGCTACGGCGCAGTGGTCGAGGCTTTCCGGTCCCACAAGGTCGATGCGGCGGCTATCTTCCCTTTCAGTTATATTCTGGCCACACAGAAGGCGCCGATAGAAGCGATTGTGATGCGTGGCTCCCCGTCAGGAGATCCTGGCGAATACAAGGGCGTGCTCGCCGTGCCGGGCAGTAGCCCGATTCACTCAGTGGACGATCTGATCAAGCACGCCAAGGAGTTGACGATCTCCTTTGTCGATCCCGCTTCGACCTCGGGCTTTCTAGTCCAGAACGCCTTCCTCCAGTCGCACGGAATCGACCCGCGGAAGGACTTCAAGAAGGTCGTCTTCTCCATGTCCCAACCCGCCTCTCTACTTACGCTGAAGGCCGGCAAAGTCGACGTCGCGGCCAGCATGCAACGGCTAGTGACGCATTATGAAGAGACCGGTGAACTCGCTAAGGGCGATGTGCGAATCATCTGGGTTTCCCCTAACATCCCGAACCAACCGATTGCCGTCCGAAGGGACTTGCCGCAGGCATTCAAAGAAGACATCCGGCGCGCGTTTATTGACATGCCCACCAAAGACCCAGAAGCCTGGGCAAATCAAAGCTCCAAGGCGACCGGGATTCAACCGGGTCAGGTTTATGTCGCGGCGAATGACGCGATGTTCGACGGGCTGCGCGAGATG
>JASHRP010000237.1 GCA_030037375.1 Bryobacteraceae bacterium
AACGATCTCTCGTCTTTCTCCGGCTATCCGCAGACCAGCCCCGAATATCAAGCCATGGTCACCAAGATCCATGACGACACTCTGCGAGCCGGCAAGATCTTCGGACAGGCCAACTATCGGTACGCCACCGGCCATCCCTTGAGCAAGGACGCGAAGTTCTTCCAGGACGGTCCCGCGTTCGACGGCTGGACTCCTCCGGCTCGCGGCGGCCGAGGCCCCGCCGCCGGCGAAGAGCCAACCGTCGGCCTTCCCGATTCGCCCGGAGGCCGTGGCGCGGCGAAACAAGCTCCTAAGCAGTAGCCGCGATCTAAGAACCGTTCGGGGCGAGTTTGGGCTGCACGAACGACCAATGGGAATGGATAATCCTCCATGCCCGGCCCATGCGACGATACACCTCCGTGCTGTTCCAGCGCACCCGGCCCTCGCTGCCCTGACTAAAGAATTGGAACGTGAACACCGCAACGTCACCCACAACCTGAACACGAGGGTCAACGATTTCGCTCTGCGTGATATGAATCTGGCCGCGGACGCTTTCATACAGCGCCGCGAGGCGCTCCAGCCCATCGAGGCGTTTGCCTTGAAACGGATCGAAGTAGGAAACATCGTCAGACACAAGTTCCAGGAAGCCGCTCGGATCTCCCGACCCCCAACGGTCGAGGGCAGACCGCTCCAGCGCAATTATTTGGTTGGCAACTTCGATGCTCATGGGGCAAGTGTATTGTGGATGTGGGCAGCGCGGATAGGAAGAATGGAACCTCGCGGCATCCGAAGCGCGGTGACATGCGAAAACCAGGCGCACTCTATCGTGAATTCGAACCGTGCGCGGCATTGCGTCCCTTTGTCCGCGCGATTTTCAGATGCGCAACGTCATCCTTGGAAGGAAATACCACCCATGCGGGTGACCGGATCATTCGAGAACTCGTCAGAGGCGAAGGCGAGCCATGTTGGTCGCCTCTCTTCGCCGATAGCGAACTTGCCGTGGTGAGCTTGCGGGACGCGTTCTGGCGCTCGATCAACTTTAGGGTCCCGTTGCGGGCAGGACCGAAATGCAACTGCAGGAAGCCGCCACCGATTCCGAGCGTGCGGCAATTCTGGAAGGCGCCTTCTTTCGCGAATGCGGCAGGCCCACGCGGGGGTGGTTTGCTCGACGTCCCGCGTTTGGCTGCTTTTGTTCGAGCTCGACGGGGTCAAGTGAGCGTTGAGTCGATGGCGTACCTCGGCGGGGTGTCACGCCAGCACCTGGCCCGCGTTTTTAAGCGGCACGTTGGCGTCAGTCCGAAGTTGTTCTTTCGTCTGTGCCGGTTCCGCTCGCCGTTACAGCTCTCCGGAACTGCGCGCCACCTCCGCTGGGCGGATTTCGCGCTCGATTGCGGTTACGCCGACCAAGCCCACATGATTGCCGAGTTTCAGGAATTCAGTGTGGGATGACTCCCGGCGTCGTGATGAAAGAACGCCCATTTCACCCTTTTACCGGCTACTGAGCGCCACTGCCGATGCCCATGGGATCCCGGCCTGAAAGGACCCAGCAACGATGAGTGCGCCGATGTACGCCACCTGCAGCACTGTCCTCAACGGCAACGCCGTCGCCGGTCTGCCTCCGATGGTCAGCTTTTCACGAGCCGCACGCACGTTCGCCGGAAAGAGCGCGACCATGAGCGCCGCCAGGCATCCCGCCGCCGGCGTGGCGGTCGTCGGGACCAATAACCCGACCGCGCCTGCTACTTCAAGCACTCCGGTTACGCTCACCATGACATCGGGACGCGGAAAGGCGCGCGGCACCATCGCGATGAGGTCGCGTCTGCGCTTGCCCCAGTGCGCCGATGCGGTCAGCAGAAACATCGCGGCCAGTCCTCCGCGCAGACATAAGATCCAATTGCCCAGCGGATGAAGTCCGAAAGCGCCCAATGTCCTCAGCAGGGCTGCGGAAATCACGAGAACCAGAAAAGGGATCATCGCCTTTATGCTCCACTCCGTCCGTCACGCATCTGCGCCCCTCGCACCCGAGCTGCAATGCTGGCCGCCTGTCTCCGCCGCAACCACATCGGAAAAAGCGGCAGCATCCGCATGACGAACCGGTAAGCCCGCCCTGGGTAGACCACCGCGCTCCCATGCTCGAATCCAGCCACTGCTTCGCGTGCGCACCGCGCGGCGCTGATGCGGAAAAACTTCGGAGGCGCGCCTGCCATCCCTCCCACCGATCCGGCAAGCTCATCGAATTCACTATCCACCGGACCGGGACAAACCTGCGTCACGGTGACACCAGTCCCAGCGAGATCGGCGCGCAGCGCCTCGCTGAACCCCGCCACGAAGTGCTTGCTCGCCACGTATGCCGCCGCATTCGGCAGCACCGTGAGCCCCGCGCCTGACCCGATATTGAGCACTCCGCCGCGCCCGCGCTTCGCCATTCCAGGCACTAATGCCGCAGTAAGCTGCGCCACCGCGATTACGTTCGTGTGCAAGATTTGTCGCGTCCGTGCCCACTCGGCGCGATCGAACAACGCCGCGTCGCCCACCCCTGCATTGTTTACCAGCACATCGATGTGCCCCGCCTGCTCCGCGACTCGTCCAAGCAGGCGTTCGATCTCCCGCTCTTCAGAAAGATCCGCCGCGAGCGCGATTACTTTCAATCCTGCGTGTCGCGCCAGCAACTCAGCTCGCAATTTCTCCAGTCGGTCTAACCGCCGCGCCACGATCGCCAGCGTTTCCGAACGCGCGCCGAATTCCAGCGCGAGTTCCCGCCCGATGCCTGACGAAGCTCCCGTAATCAGAACCGTGCCGTACTTCTTCATGGCGATTAACCCCGTTGCACTCAACCGCGCACCCGAATCAGGCTGATCCCCAGCGTGAGCACGCTCGCGCCCAGCACAGAAGCGCCGATCCACACCAACGCGATCAGTCCGCCCGGCTGAGTTCGTCCCTGTCCCGCCGCCGCTCCAAAAAATCCGCCGCTCACCAGAATCGGTGCGGCTGCGAATCCGATTCGCACCGCCCAGGCCATGGGCGCGGTGAAGCCGGCCTGATCGGTGTACATGAGCGAAACCAGCGCCAGAATTACCAACACCCCTGCATGCGCGTGCCCGGCGCGGAACATCGAGCGTTGAAAATCAGTAAGCCCGGCATAGGTGCCCGACAGAATGCTCAATAAAAACGTCCCGCCGAACTCGATCGTCGTCACCGAGGTCAGCAGAAGCCCCGCGATCAGTTTAGTTGCATCGGTCATAGCGGCTCCTTAATGTAAACACCGTCAACATCAACATAACATCGAATGTGAACGGTGTCAACACTGATATACAATGGGCGTGTATGGCTGGTTCCTCCTTAGCGCCAAGAAACAAGAAGCCCACCCGACGTTACCATCACGGCAATCTGCGCCGCGCCTTGCTCGACGAGGCCCTGCGCACGATTCAGGCCCGCGGCGTCGGCGATCTGACATTGAGAACCGTCGGCGCGAGGCTCGGCGTCTCGCGGAGCGCGCTCTACCGGCACTTCGCCGATAAACAAGCCCTGCTGGCGGCCGTCGGATGCGAAGGCTTTCGCATGTTGCGTGAAGCCATCGCCGATGCTTGGGAACGCAACGGGCACGGCCTCGCCGGTTTCGAGGCAATGGCCAGAGCCTACATGCAATTCGCGGTCGCGCATCCCTCCCACTATCGCGTCATTTTTGGCGGGTTCATCGAATCCGCCAAAGATGAGGACTTCATCCGTGAGGCGAGCGCCGCATTCCAGGTATTGGTCGATGCCCTGGTGGATCAGCAGCGCGCCGGCCTCATCCGCAGCGACGATCCGGTGCTTATGGCCCGATTCGTGTGGGCCGTCGTCCACGGAATTTCCATGCTGATCATCGATGGACAACTGCGTGAGGCCGGCCAGAGAGAGGCGCTGGAACTGTACGCCATTGAAAGGCTCCGGCAATCGACCACGCTTTAAGAGTTCACCTCGCCCCCACGCCTCCCGCGCTCCACCAGCATTCGGCCACTGGCGGCGAGGGTTTCGGACAAACAGGTGATGAGTCAGATAGGGTTCGTGGAGGACACGAGAAGCCCCTAAGAGCGGCGGCCTGTGCGTGCGGGTTCAGACACCCCAGCAGTAGTCTTCGACAGCTCGTTCGATAGAGGGGTCTTCTTCGTTCAGGCGCAGGACTTCGAGGCGGAGGGCGTCGACGAGGGCGAACCAGCTCGCTTCGATGACGTTTTCGGAGACGCCGACGGTGGCCCAGCTCTTCTTGTGGTCGGACCATTCGATGAGCACGCGGACGCGGGCGGCGGTGCCTTTCTTGAAGTCGAGAACGCGGACTTTGTAGTCGGTGAGGCGAACGCTGGCGATGGAAGGATAGAGCTGCGAGAGGCACTGCCGCAGGGCGAGGTCGAGCGCATTGACGGGTCCGTTGCCGTGCGCGGTTGCGGAGTGGATGATGTCGGAGGTTTTGAGCGTCACCGTGGCGGACGTGCCGGTCGATTTGGTGGTGGTTTCGTAGCTCTCTACTTCGAACGGCTGATAGCCGGGACGGAGAGCCTCGCGGACCAGAAGTTCGAAGGTTCCCTCGGCGGCTTCGAGCTCGTAGCCTTGAAACTCGAGCTGCTTGATGCGGTCGAGCAAATCGCGGCGGGCGGCGTCATCGAGACGGTCTTCGAGGCCGTGTTGCTTGAGCTTGTAGAGCACGTTGCCTCGGCCGGAGAGGTCGCTGAGCAGAACGCGCTGGCGGTTTCCGACCACGTTGGGGTTGATGTGCTCGTACGTCGCGGAATCTTTCAATACAGCGCTGACGTGGACGCCACCCTTGTGCGCGAAGGCTGAGTGGCCGACATACGGCTGGTCGTTGCGCATGGGCAAATTCGCGAGCTCGGCGATGAAGCGCGAAGCGGCGGTGATGTTTGCCAGCCGTTCTTTGCCGATGGTGGTGTGCTCGGTCTTCAGTTCGAGGTTGGCGATGATGGAGACGATGTTCGCGTTGCCGCAGCGCTCGCCGTAGCCGTTGATGCAGCCCTGGACGTGCGCGAAGCCTTGGTCGATGGCCGCGAGGGCGTTGGCGACGCCGAGGTCGGAATCGTTGTGAGTATGAATCCCGAGTACTCCGTCAAAACGCCGGCGGATGTCGGCGCAAACCTCGGCGAGCTTGCTGGTGAGCATGCCGCCGTTGGTATCGCAGAGGCAGAGCACGTCGGCGCCTGCGGATTTCGCGGCCTCGATGGTGCGCAGGGCGAAGTCGCGATTGCGGGTGTAGCCGTCGAAGAAATGCTCGGCGTCATAGACCACTTCCTTGCCGTGAGCCTTGAGGTACTTCACGGTGTCGGAGATCAGTTTGAGGTTTTCTTCTTCGGTGATGCCGAGCGCGCGCTGAACGTGAAGATCCCAGCTCTTGCCGAAAATCGAAACAACGGGCGTTTCGGCTGCGACCAGCGCTTGAATGCTCGAGTCAGTTTCAACCGTCTGGCGAGCCATGCGCGTGGCTCCGAAGGCGCACAGGCGAGCGTGCTTGAGATGCTCGCCCTTGGCGCGCGCGAAGAAGTCTTTGTCTTTAGGATTGGAGCCGGGCCAGCCGCCTTCGATGTAGTCAATGCCAAGCTCGTCCAGTTTGTGCAGGACGAGGATCTTGTCATCCGCTGAGAAGCTGACGGCTTCGCCCTGGGAGCCGTCGCGCAGCGTGGTATCGAAGGTAAAGACTCGCATAAACGAACTAGGTTGCGGCGGGTACGCCGACCTCCTTTTTCTTCTTGAGGAACGTCATCATCTTGCGCAGCTCAGCGCCGACCTTTTCGACGGGCTGGTTCTGCGCGGCCTCACGCATGGCGAGGAAGTTCTTGCGGCCGGTCTTGTTCTCATTTATCCAGTCCTTGGCGAACTGGCCGGACTGAATCTCGGAGAGGATCTTCTTCATCTCCGCGCGCGTCTGCTCATTGATGATGCGCGGGCCGCGAGTGTAATCGCCGTATTCGGCGGTGTCGGAGACGGAGAAGCGCATGTAGCTGAGGCCGCCCTCATAAATAAGATCGACAATCAGCTTCAATTCGTGTAGGCACTCGAAATAAGCGATTTCGGGGGCATAGCCGGCTTCGACGAGGGTTTCGAAGCCCGCGCGGATTAGCTCGGACGCTCCGCCGCAGAGGACAGCTTGCTCCCCGAAAAGATCGCTTTCTGTTTCTTCTTTGAATGTCGTTTCGATCACGCCGGCTTTCAGGCAGCCCAGGCCCATGGCATAAGCCAGGGCGTTCGGAAGAGCCTTGCCCGATGCGTCCTGATGGATCGCGACCAGGGCAGGGACGCCGACGCCTTCGGTGAACAGTTCGCGGACGCGATGGCCCGGCGCTTTGGGCGCGATCATCGAAACGTCGACGCCGGCGGGCGGCTTGATCTGGCCGAAGTGGATGTTGAAGCCGTGCGCGAACATCAGCGTTTTTCCCGGCGTGAGGTGCGGCGCGATGTCGGAGGCGTAGAGGTCGCCCTGGATGTGATCCGGAACCAGGACCATCATGACGTCCGCCTCCTTGGCGGCGTCAGCGGTGGAAAGAACGCGCAGGCCGGCCGATTCGGCCTTGCCTCGGCTCTTCGAATCCGCCGACAAGCCGACGATGACGTCGAGACCTGAATCGCGCAGGTTCAACGCGTGAGCATGACCCTGGCTGCCGTAGCCGATGATCGCGATCTTCTTCCCTTTGAGATGGCTGACATTGCCATCGTGCTCATAGAAACGTTTTGCCATTATTTGTTTAAGAACTCCCTAAGCTTTAACTTCGGATTCCAATTCTTTCTTCACCGGGGGCGCGAGCTTCAGCTTCTTCGCTTCGAGCGAAACCGCGACCATGCCGGAACGCGTGACTTCGATCTCGCCGTAGCTCTTCATGACTTCGATGAACTCGTCGAGCTTTTCGGAGTCGCCAGTGGCTTCGAGGACGAAGCCTTCGGTTGAGCTGTCCACCGCGCGAGCGCCGAAAATTTCGGCTTCCTTCAGGATCGCCGAGCGATTCTGCATGGTGGAGCGAACGCGGATGAGTACCATCTCGCGCTGAACCGCGGCTGCTTCTGTGAGATCGGTGGCTTGCAGCACGTTGATCAGCTTGTTCATCTGCTTGATCACTTGCGCGCGCAGAGATGGATCGACATCGACCACGATGCTCATGCGCGAAAGCTCGGGATCGAGCGTGCGGGCGACAGTGAGGCTCTCGATGTTGTAGCCGCGGGCGGAGAGAAGTCCGGTGACGCGCAGGAGAGCTCCTGGTTTGTTCTCGACGAGGAGAGAGATGTGTTGCAGCATGACCTTCTTGGTTTCCACTCTTTTCCTTTTAAGCAGGCACCGGCTGCGGCGGAGCCAGCACCATTTCGTTGATCGCGCCGCCGGCGGGGACCATCGGATAGACGTTTTCACATGGGGCGACGCGAACGTTGAGCAAGTAAGGACCAGGCTCATTTACCGCGGCTTCGAGCGCGGAGCGGAGATCGCGGGGGTGCTCGACCGTGCTGCCCTTGAATCCGTAGGCGCCTGCGAGCTTCTGAGGGTCGGGGAAGGAATCGAGCTGCACGGAGCTGAGGCGATTGTTATAGAACAGCTCCTGCCACTGGCGAACCATGCCGAGATAACCGTTGTTCATCACGATGATCTTGACCGGCAGATTCTGATTCGCGACGGTGGCGAGCTCGGGAATCGACATCTGGAATCCGCCGTCGCCGACGAGAGCGAAGACCAGCTTGTCGGGGCAGGCCATCTGCGCGCCGATCGCGGAAGGGAAGCCGAAGCCCATCGAGCCGAGGCCGCCGGAGTTGATCCACAGGCGGGGATGATTGAAGCGGATGAATTGCGCTCCCCACATCTGATGCTGGCCGACGTCGCTGCAAACGATGGCTTCGCCGCCGGAAATGCGATCGATTTCTGAAACGAGGTGCTGGGGTTTGATCTCCGTGTCGGAGTACTCCGGTTCGAGCGGATGCTCGCGCTGCCAATC
>JASHRP010000238.1 GCA_030037375.1 Bryobacteraceae bacterium
CATTGGCCAATGCGCAGGCGCCCGCTAGCGGTCAGGCGCCCGCCGCTGCCGAAGGGCGCGGGGGCCGCGGAGGTGGAGGCGGTGGCCGCGGAGGTCGAGGCGGTGGCGCGCCGCTGTACACCCCCGCAGCCGGTGCGAAGGACCTCAAAGCAGTTCTGTTCAACTGGGCCTGGTATATGGGCATGCTCCGAAGCAGCGAGGAGCGTGACCTGATCATGACGCTCGAATACCAGGGCAAGGGCACCATTCAAGTGGGCGGACAGCCCTGCAATGTGACGAAGTATCGAACCAGCATCAGCTACCAGAGGTCAGGCGAGCGGATTCAATACACCGGCACTCGGCCTAACGGCCAGAGTTGCTCCAATGTCGAAGTCCTGAGTGGAGCGTATGCCTGGAACGAAGACATTCCTGGCGCCGAACTCGTTCCCGGCAAAGGCAAGGCGACGCCGATGCCCGTAACTGTCGAGGAACGGATGATTCGCTTGTGGGCGAGTCCGCAGGGTGCGTTCAAGGGCGCGATGGCGGGGACCAGCGATCCACCGGAAATGGCGCCCAGGCCGCAACGGGTGCCCGCTGACGTCTCGACGGTCGGGAAAACCTCCGTCGCCTGGGAAGGCAATAAGCCCGTCGTGACGTTCCCGATCCCCGGCGTGCCCAATGCAATCGCGAGCGCGACGCTCAACGACAAGTGGATGCCCGAACGGGTGGTGGTGAAACAGGGATCGAACACGACCGAGTTCACTTACAGCGATTATAGGGATTGGAACAATCCGCTCAATCCGGCCGAGGCGTTTTACGCGGGCAAGTTGACGGAGAAAAAGAACGGCACGGTCGTCCGCGACATCACCACGGTGCAGACGGAAACCGGGCAGATGTACGTCGTGATGCCGGTTCCGGCAAGCATCAAGGCGGCGATCAAGCCAACCAATCAGCCTCCGAACTGGACTCTGAATGCCGACGCACCGGCGAGGCAGACTGACGCAGCCGTCGCAACCCCACGGCTTCCCGACGGATATCCGGACATGACAGGAAACTGGAGTGGCCCCCCTCTCGAAATCACGGGCAGTGGGAGCCGCCGATGTGGTCCAACGCAGGTGAAGGGTGCGGGAATCAACCCCGAAGTTGGCTGCAGAGTCCCAATGGACAACTTCTGGGTGGATTACGAGTGGATCTCGCCCTCGCGCTTTGGGCCGAGTCATCCGCTTTACAAACCCGAGTTTTGGGACAAAATCCAGGAGTCGGACCAGTGGACCAACAAAGACGATCCTGTCATGACCTGCCAGCCGCTGGGAATCCCGCGCCAGGGCACGCCAACGCGCATTATTCAGAGCGCGACTGACATCATCTTCTTCTATAATGAGTATTCCGATTACGGCGGGGGGAACTACGAATACCGCGACATCCCGACCGACGGCCGGCCGCGCCAAAACACGGTCGAAGCTTATTACTTCGGTCTTCCGGTCGGCAAATGGGAGGGCGACACACTGGTGATCGACTCCACCAACTTCGTCGATACGACGTGGTTCGGACGCGGCGGCTTGTTCCATTCCGCTGACCTGCACATTATCGAAAAGCTGACGCGGAAGGGAAATGAAATTGTTTACCAGATGACCATCGAGGACCCGGACGACCTCATTGAACCATGGGTGATGCCGGACAAGATCCTGCGGGTACGCGCCGGCGCGCCAGCAATACAGCATGAGCGCGCGTATTGCGAGGTATACGAGCAAGGCAACGTTTCGACCCAGCTGAGGCACTAGGTCCTGTAACGAAACTCTCGTTCGAGTGTGGCCGCGGCCTCGGTACCGGGGTCCGCGGCCATCGTTTGTGAATTGGCATGAATTGGACACACGTTCACCTCTTACTCAACCACTTCCCGACCGTCGGCATGATCGTCGCGCTCAGTGTTTTCTTCTGCGCACTTTGGGCCAAGAGCGACGACCTGAAGCGGACCAGCCTGGGAATCTTTTTCTTTATCGCCCTGCTTTCGATTCCAACATTCGTGACCGGGACGGCCGCAGAGCTGGCGCTTGAGAAGAATCCCGAGGTTTCCACCGCCAGGGTCCAGGCGCACGAGACCGCGGCGTTTTTGGCGCTCTGCGTTATGGAACTGACGGGCGGGTTCGCCTGGTTCGGATTGTGGCAGTACCGGCGCTTATCGCGCGTTCCGCAGGGGACGATCCTCGCGGTGCTGGCAACCAGCTTGATTAGCTTCGGCATGATGACGCGGGCCGCGAACATGGGCGGTGAGATCCATCACCCTGAGATCCGCGATGAAGGAACCGTTGCCGCGGCAGCTACTGCCGGCACCGCGGAGCCGGAGGCCCCGGCAGGACCTCAGCCGCTGGCTCGAGTGATTGGAGATGGCATGGTCAATCTCAAGTGGGGTTGGCCGGCCTGCGAGACCATCCATTTCATCGGGCTATCGCTGTTGTTCGGCGTAGTGCTCATCGTCGATCTACGAATGCTGGGTTTCCTGAAGGGTATTCCTTATACGACGCTGCATCGCCTGCTGCCTTGGGCAGCGCTCGGTTTTGCCGTGAACGTAGCGACGGGAATGCTGTTCTTTATCGGTGCTCCGCCGAATTTCTACGTCACCAACACGTGGTTCTTCGTGAAGCTGGGATTGGTCCTGCTAGCAGGAGCCAATGCCCTCTACTTTACAATTCTCGATGAACCTTGGAAGTTGGGAGCCAAAGAGGACCCGCCTTTCACTGCGAAAGTGGTCGCAGCTTCTGGAATCATAATCTGGCTCGGCGTGATCTTCTGCGGTCAGATGCTTCCGTTCCTGGGGCACTCATTCTAATGGTCGGACCCATAGATATCGTCATCGTAACCGTGCTTGCCATTGGCGCTTCCGTGCTGATCGGGGTGCTTGGGTATTTTATCGACAAAAATAGCGATGACAATGGCGAGCCAAAAACTGAAAGGCATGCGAGATAGCGGATGAACTTTCTGGACACAATCGAGAACCTCGGCTTCAGCACCTGGGTGCGCGAATCCCCCTCCAAGCTTGCCTATCCGACGGTTCTGTTGCTGCACGTGATCGGTATGGGCATCGTAGCCGGCGTCAGCAGCGTAATCAGTCTGCGG
>JASHRP010000239.1 GCA_030037375.1 Bryobacteraceae bacterium
GCGCAGCTCAAAACTGCGCATCCCGGAATCACAATTATCACCCTCGACGCGTATTCTTTGTTTCTTTCGATCGGCTCAAACCCGTCGCTGTATGGATTTGCCAACATCACCGCGCCCGCGCAGGGGTTGACCGGCGTCAATCCCAACACGTACCTGTTCTGGGACATGCTGCATCCGACCACCGTGGGACATGAGTACGTTGCCGATATCGCCGTCAGCGCGCTCGAAGCCGCATTCGGCGGATCCAGCTACACCTGCACCAATAATTCGGCTCCAACGATCTCCTCGGTGGATTCGGCGAGCGCCTATGGGGGGTATTCGTATTTCGCATCCGGCTCATGGCTGGAGATCAAAGGAACCAACTTGGCCGATCCTACCGATCCGAGATTGACGGCCGCAACGAATCCGGGCCAATGGACCACCGGCGATTTCAGCGGACTGAACGCGCCCACGATGCTCGACGGCATCGGCGTCACCATCAACGGCAAGGCCGCCTATGTTTGGTACCTTTCACCGGGGCAGCTCAACGTGCAAGCTCCCGAAGATTCGACAATTGGCAACGTCGCGATCACGGTTACAAATTGCAAGGCGTCCAGCGCGCCGTTCAGTTTCGCGCGGCAAGCGCTCGCGCCCGGCTTGCTCGCGCCCGCAAGCTTTAATATCGGTGGCACTCAATATATGGTCGCGACGTTCGCCTCGGATGGCGCTTACGTGCTGAGCGCGGCCGCCGCGTCTTCACTCGGCGTTAACGGCCGTCCGGCCAAGCCCGGCGACGTGATCATCGCCTATGGCGTCGGGTTCGGGGATGTGACGCCCACGATTCTGCCGGGAACTATCGTTGAGCAGAGCAACTCCCTGAACAATCCGGTAACGGTCTCGTTCGGATCCACGAATGCGGCGTTAACGTACTCCGGCCTGGCGGGGAACTTCGTTGGACTTTACGAGTTCTACATCACCGTCCCCTCCGGCCTGGCGAACGGCGATTATCAGATCAACGCGACGCAAAACCGAACGGCGCTGCCGCAGACGATGTATCTGACGGTTCAGAACTGAAAGTTACAACCGCGTGGGCCATTTCTGGCGTTCATGAAAAACGGCTAGCAGCTCCTTTCGCAACCGGTAAGGAATAATGTAAGGCGTGTCAGGAACTATCAGCTCACGAGTTCCAGGCACTCGGCCAGGACGTCCGATTTCAGGCTGGGCGGTTAGTAGCTCAACGGCTCTCAAAATCCGGTTCGCGACTAACGCTGCGTTGTCTTCGGAGTGCCTCGCGATGTACTCGCGAACATGCACGAGGTGACGAATCGCCCGGTGGGACCAGACGACCTTCATCGTGGAGCTTTAGTCTCTCCCGGTTGCCCCCAGCTTTGAAGCCACTTCGACACCTTCCCGTGTCCGACTCCCCGGCCGGAGTCGACCTCCGCTATCCCAGCGTTGACCTCTTTGAGTTGCCATTCCTCCGACTCGATGAACGCTGCTATGGCCTCCGCTGCCAGCAGGGATTTAGACCGCTTTGACCGCTTCGACAGCGCGTCGAGACGCTTCTTCGTCTCTGCATTGATTCGTATTGAGAGCGTCGTGATCATGGCTGGCGCGGTTCGAATATCCTTTTCCATAGAATGGTGGCCTCGTCTGTTTTCAATCCTACCTCGCGCGACCTTCTCCTGAGGCCTTTCTCACCGGAAGCCCAGCATGCCGCGTCTCATTCCCTTCGTTGGGATCAGCAGCGTTCGACGCGAATGAAGCCAATTGATTAGCGCCACCTTTACGAGAGCCAAACTTCGCTAATCAGGTTCCGTTCCTCTTGGGGCGCACCGCCAAGGCCCCAGACAAAGGATCCGCGGTCGGAGTGCGAAAGTTGCCCGCCGTGCGAGAGCTGGGAGCGGAATTGCCAGTAGAGCGCTGCCCGACTCGCCTGGAACTTCGGCTCCGCCGGTACGTAGTCGTCGAGGAACTCTCTAAGCCGCTGAGTCGCCCCTTTCCCGATTGGCCTCTTGCATGTTGGACAGGCCGCCACGCTGTCCTGATGCGGCATCAGAGACTCGATTGCGCTGATTAGGGCCGTGAAGCAGGCCGAGGTCGAACTAGTGAAAACCGATTGAGCGTGGTTAAACCAGAAAGAGGCCCGCACGAAACGCTCCTGGTCATCGTAGGAAGCCAAATCGAACCGATCAAGTAACTCAGTAAGATTGGCCGGCACAGCCAGAGTCTGGCCGGCCCTGATCCCGATGCGAGTGTAGTATTCGACTGGGTCGATGGCCGACAAGCCCGGAAACCTATCTACGTCGCAGAATGAGGCACTGCCCATCAACTTTGCGACCGACTCGGACGTGTAAATCTCCTGGCAATAGCGGGAGTCCGATTGCGCCCCTTCCGACGGCGGCAGCGCGACCCAATGGTGCTTCGAGTACAATCCCCGGCCGCGAACCTGCCCTTCCAAAAGCGTCGCTAGGAGCAATTGCAGCCTTTGTCGCTGTCTTTCCTGCCGCGACGCCCTCACCAGATTCGAGTGACCTCCGCGGAACTTGAATTGAAGCAAGAAAGGGTGGTCCGCAATCAGAAAGTCCGGTCTTGGGGCGTCGGCTGGGACCGGGATGATCTGAAATAGGTCCCTGTAACGAAACGCACCCTCGACCGGTATGTTGGCAAACAGGACGCTCGTGCCGGTGGCCGGCTCGGCAGGAGACAGCTCCAACTCAATCGCCCCTTCCAGAGCAGCCAAATCCGCGTCGCTAAGCGCTGGACCGGCGCTGATCGCATCGAGCCGCCCCTGCTTGAATGTCAGGGTGATCGCGGCCCTCTCTTCGCTGTCCGTATTTGGAAATATCACTCTGTTCGGATGCGGAGACGTTGCACTGCTAAAGTGATTCGAAAAAATACTTTCCAGCTCACCATCGTCCATCTCCGCCGCATGTAGTCGGCGGAACAGCTCTTGATCGGAAATCGCGATACTCATTTCGCCGGATACGTCCGAGTAAACTTGTTGCGGTGATTCGTCACCGTGAACGCTCCGGTCGGCTCTGCGGTGACCTTCAGATATTCGCCCAAGTCATCGTCCACATTCGCAATGAACGTGTCCGCGGCGTTCGCGTCCGACCCGCCTGCCAGCGCGAAGTGCAGTTGCCACACATCCTCGAGGCCCGGAGACTGCTTCACCAGCCTCCAACCCGCCGGTTCCGCGCCCTTCGAAGGGCCGTTGTTGAAAATCGCCACGCGCGGCGCGAGTCCCCAGATCGCGCGCGAGGACAGCCCACCATGGTGCGTGGCCAAATACAGATCAAGCTTGCCGGCCTTATTGTCCGGGCACAGCAATGCCAGTTCCTTGTTCCAGGTGATATCGCTAAAGTCGCCGAAGCGAAATTTGCCGAGCTCGATCACCACGCCCACGGCTTGGGGATTCTCGCCCGATTCATCGCCCGAGCCTTCCTTGCGCGGCTCAAGGCCGGAGCAATATTCGTTGGGTTGTCCCGCGCCCGGCAAGGCGTGGTCGATGTGCTTGCCCGCCGCGGTGACCACGGTCACGTCAAGCCCCTTTACCGGAATCTTGTCGCCCGGCGCAACAACCTTGTGGGTCCCTTTCGCGGCCTCAATTTTCGAAACCGCGGCGGCATAATCCTCCGGGTACGTGCCGCCCGCGTCCACGCTCGGTCCGTAGTCGAGCACGTTAGTGACATGCAGCACTTCCAAGAGATTCGGCACGCCGCCAACGTGATCGCTGTGATAGTGCGTGACCAGAAGATAATCGATGTGCCCCACGCCCGCGGCCTTGGCTGCCGTCTTGATCCGCTCCGCGTCTCGTCCGCCGAATCCGGCGTAGCCCGCGTCAATCAGCAAGCTCTGGCCCGACGGTGAAACCACCAGAGTAGATTGCCCGCCTTCAACGTCGACGAAGTAGATTTCGAGCGGCTTAGCAATCGCCGGAGCAGCCAATAGCAATAGCGCTGCGCTAAGGAGCTTAGTGTTTCTCGACACAACCGGATCATAGCGCAAGTGGGTAATGGTACCTTGGTATTTACCCAAGACTTTATGCTGAAGGTCAAACTCGAAGCCTCAGACGACCTCAATCCTCAGGAAACCGCCGAATGGATTGAGGCCCTCGACGAAATCGTCGACGAAGTTGGGCCCGACCGGGCCAGCTACTTGCTCGAAAGACTGATGGAGCGAGCCGCCAATTTTGGGGTTCAGGTTCCGCTGCGATGGAACACTCCTTACATGAACACGATTCCTCCGGAGGAGGAAGCTCCTTACCCGGGCGATCGTACGATCGAGCGCCGCATCAAGAGCCTGATCCGCTGGAACGCGGTCGCGATGGTGGTGCACGCCAACAAGGCCGACGCCAATATCGGCGGACATTTGGCGACCTACGCCTCGCTCGCGACGCTGCTTGAAGTCGGCCAGAATCATTTCTTCCACGGTTCGCACGGCAGTGAGCCGGGCGATTTGGTCTACTACCAAGGCCACGCCTCGCCAGGTCCGTACGCGCGCGCGTTTCTAGAAGGGCGGCTAAGCGAAGAACATCTTGCGAACTTCCGGCATGAGCTGCGCGAGCATCCGGGCCTGTCTTCGTATCCGCACCCGTGGTTGATGCCGGAGTTCTGGCAATTTCCCACGGTCTCCATGGGACTCGGGCCGATTGCCGCCATCTACCAGGCGCGCTTCATGCGGTATCTGGAGAATCGCGGCATCATTGCGAAGACATCGCGCAAGGTGTGGGCGTTTCTAGGCGATGGCGAATGCGATGAGCCGGAATCGCTGGGAGCCTTGACGCTCGCGTCGCGCGAGAAGCTGGACAATCTGATCTTCGTGGTCAATTGCAACCTCCAGCGGCTTGATGGGCCGGTGCGCGGCAACGGCAGCATCATTCAGGAGCTCGAAGCCGCGTTTCGCGGCGCAGGCTGGAACGTTATCAAGTGCATTTGGGGTTCGGGCTGGGATGAGCTGTTCGCGCGCGACGCGAGCGGCCTCCTGCTGAAACGCATGCATGAGTGCGTGGACGGCGAATACCAAAGCTTCCGCGCGCACGACGGAGCCTACGTTCGCAAGGAATTTTTCGGGAAGTATCCCGAGCTATTGAAGCTGGTCGAACACATGTCCGACGATGAGATCTGGGCCCTGAAACGCGGCGGCCACGATCCGGCGAAGGTCTACAACGCGTACAAGCGCGCCGCGGAGCACACGGGCCAGCCTACGGTAATTCTCGCCAAGACCGTCAAAGGTTATGGCCTCGGCGAAACCGCGCAAGGCCGCATGACCGCTCATCAGCAGAAGAAGCTGAACGAAGACGATCTGATGAAGATTCGTCAGATCTTCAGCATTCCGGTCTCGGATGAGGTGGTCCGCAACATTGGATTCTTCAAGCCGCCCGAGGATTCGCCGGAGATGCAGTACATCCGCGAGCGGACCAAAGCGATGGGCGGCCCGCTGCCCGCTCGCAAAGTGAAGAAGATTGAAATCACCGCTCCGCCGCTCGAGATTTTCCATGACGCGATCGGCGGATCGCGCGGACGCGAAGCCTCGACCACCGCGGCCTTCGTCAGTGTCCTCAAGGCGCTGATGAAGAATCCGGAGTTGGGCAAGCTAATCGTGCCGATCGTACCGGATGAAGCTCGGACGTTCGGTATGGAGAGCCTGTTCCGGGAATTCGGCATCTACGCAAGCCAAGGCCAGCGCTACAAGCCCGTCGACGCGAATATTCTTCTCTATTACAAGGAAGCACAGAACGGTCAGGTGCTGGAGGAGGGAATCACGGAAGCTGGCTCCATGGCATCGTGCATGGCCGCGGGAACGGCCTACGCCAACTACGGTGTGCCGATGATTCCGTTCTTCATCTACTATTCGATGTTCGGTTTCCAGCGCGTAGGCGATCTGATCTGGGCCTTCGCCGATTCGCGCGGCAAAGGATTTTTGATGGGCGGCACCGCGGGGCGCACCACGCTGCTCGGTGAAGGATTGCAGCATCAGGATGGGCATTCTCCGTTGACCGCGAGCACGGTGCCGACCTGTGCGATCTACGATCCCGCCTACGCGTATGAGCTCGCCGTGATCGTTCAGGACGGCATCCGGCGCATGTATCAGGAGATGGAGAATCGCTTCTACTATCTCACGGTCTACAACGAGAATTACGTGCAGCCTCCGATGCCGGAAGGCGACGCCGTTCGCGAAGGGATTCTGCGCGGGATTTACAGATATCGTCCGGCGGAGAACGGTCCCGCGAAGGTGCAGCTCTTCGGAAGCGGTTCGATTCTGAATGAGGCTCTCCGCGCGCAGCAGATTCTCGCCGGGAAATATCAGATTCCGGCCGACGTCTGGAGCGTCACCAGCTACAATGAGCTGCGCCGCGAAGGACTGGCCGTGGAACGCTGGAACCGGCTGCATCCAACCGAAGCGCCGCGCCAGCCTTACATCGCGAGTCTCATGGCGAATGAGCCGGGACCCATCGTGGCTTCTTCGGACTATATGAAGGCCATACCGGATCAGCTCACGCCGTGGCTCGGTTCACGTCTGCATTCGCTTGGCACGGATGGTTTCGGCCGCAGCGAAAACCGCCAGTACTTGCGCCACTTCTTCGAGATCTCAGCGGAGGCGATCGCGCAAACGGCGCTGACTGCCTTGGCTCGGGAAGGTGCGATCGAGGCTCACCGCGCCGACGCTGCCATCGCCGAGCTCGGCTTCGACCACGAGAAAAAGGACCCGGCGAAGTCCTGACTCATCCGAAAATGGCGCCGCGCCCGCGCCTTCAGTATCTGACCCCGGACGGTCCTGCGATATGTCACGGAGGTAATCCCTGCGTACCGTCTTCACTTTCGTCGCGGCGGCGAGCGCTCTTCTCGCGCAACAACCACCGACCTTCCGCGCTGGGACGAAACTTGTCGAAGTGCAAGTCGTGGCACGCGACAGGAACGGACTTTTCCCCGGATTGAGAAAGGAAGACTTCACGCTGCTTGACGACGGCAAGCCGCGTGAAGTCGCCGTTTTTTCCGTTCAAAATCGCACCAAGGTCCCGCCGATGCCGGCTCTTCCCGCCGGCGTCGTGCTCAATCGAATGGATCGCGAAGGCGTCACGCCTGGCTCCGCGACCGTTCTGCTGATGGATCAAAGGAACACGCCGCGACTGCGACAGGCCTACGCCATTCAACAAATCGACAAATTCGTGGCTAAGCACCGCGACGGCGAACGGGTGGGCATCTATGTGTTTACTCGAAAGGGTGTTCTCGCCGTCCCGGATCTCACCTCTGATGGTGAACTGCTCAAGCGCTCTGTCAGGAACCTCAAGCCCGTGGAGCCCGAGACCAGCAAAGATCCGTGCGATTTTGCAGGATTCGGAGTGGACGGATCCCGCGAATGCGTCGCCGCATTGCTACGAGCCCGAGCTTCAGAGACCAAAGAGATGTTCCTCGGAATCGCCCGGCACCTGGCGAACATTCCAGGCCGGAAGAGCATCGTCTGGGTCACGGCCGGCTTTCCTTTGCTCAGCCGCACTTTCGATTTCACACCTGATATGAAAGCAGTCGTCCGTGCGCTTAATGACGCGGACACCGCTGTGTACGCCGTGGACGCGCGTGGCCTGGATAGTGGGCACGGTGTCCACCA
The DNA here is from genome assembly GCA_030037375.1 of Bryobacteraceae bacterium. GTDB lineage: Bacteria > Acidobacteriota > Terriglobia > Bryobacterales > Bryobacteraceae > Palsa-187. The sequence goes on from JASHRP010000239.1 coordinate 7,591, forward strand.
GCCCGGCTCTGAGGTAATGGATCTGGTGGCCAGCGGCACCGGCGGCTCCGTGTTCCTCAACTCCAACGACCTCGACGGCGCAATTCGTGTGGCGGTGGAGGACGGCGACATTGTTTACACCCTAGGCTTCTACCCGCCCGAAGACAGCAAGGACGGCCAGGAGCATACGCTCAAAGTTCGAGTTGACCGGCAGGGCGTCAGTCTCCGCTACCGCGAGAGTTACTCTACCGAAGAAAGTGGCGGCGCGTCACTCGAGCATCCGGCATCGGAGCAGCTTCTTGCCGACTCCCTCGACGCGACACAAATTCAGATCGCGGCCAAGGTTGTGCGGGACTCGTCGCATATCGAGGCTTACCAACTTCGTGTCTCCGTGAACCTTCATGACGTCCAGTTTGAGAGGAAGGGTGAAACGTGGGTTGGCGGTCTGACCCTCTCGTTCAAGGTGGAAGGCTCACAGACTTTTCGATCGGTCACCAGACTTCTCGATGTCCCGGTGAGCCAGTTCGCGGCGCTCATCGAAAAGGGAGTCCTTATCGAAACCCCGGTCCCTCGACTTAAGCCTGGGGACGTCCTGCGTATCGTCGTGCAGGACCAAAGCACCGGCGCGGCGGGCTCTCTGAGGCTGCCCGTTGTAGCGGAGTGACGCCAGAAATCAGTTGTCCGTCGGCATCTGCTCCATGTGATCGATCACCAGCACTTCGACCGAAGCTTTGCGCGGTTCCAGCTTCAGCCCTAGCGGCTCTAAAGCCACGCCGATCGCATCGCCACCCGATGTATTGTCCAGCAGCTTCAATACTTCGGGCGGTAGCACCGCTCCGCGCACCACCGCCGCGCGGATCATTAGCGCGCGAAAATCGTCTGGCATGAACTCGAGCGCGATGTCGTACAGACCCGTCAACCCGGTCATATCGAGAATCGGCTTGTCATTAAAGCTGGCCAAAGTCTCCGCCAGAACCGGCAAGGCCACCTTCTTCGCTTCCAGCTTGTTATTGCCGACGCTAAAGGAAGCGCCGCCTCCCATGTCTACGACCGTGCTGTTGCCATTGGATTGTGCCACCACGTTCACAGGGCGCTTGGTGGCGTCCTCCGCTTCAGCATCTTTGGGCGATTCCTTCAACTTCGCTCCGCCCTTCGCCGTCACCAGCGCCAACACGGGCAACTCCCTCGTCTCCCGGTGAAACGTCATCCCAAACCTGCTGGCAAGCAGGCTCTTCAGCATCTCGCCCGTTTGTTCCTGCGTGGTACCCTCCGGAACTTTGGCGGTGATATCGAATCGAGCCCCCGCCATCCAATCCGGTCCGATGATCTGGTAATCCTTCACTTTGTACGCCGCGCGAATATAATCGCGGAGCGAGAGCAGGATGCATGTAACCTGCGCGCCGTCGATATGAACCCCTGCGGTGACGTTAGGACTGGTGATCGGCGCCGACGGACGGATGGACGCAACCTCGAACTCTACCTTCTTCTGAGGCTGCGCCGGGCTTTGCTGAGCCTGTCCGGCCGCAATGGCTGTCCCCAACACCACAACCGCGACATGTTGAATCCTCATGATTCGTGCTCCTGTAATTGTTCTCTCAAACTCATTAGATAGGCGAACTCGTCTCTCTTCTTGCGGCGCATCCACCAAAGGAATACGAACAAAGCCGCCGAAGCGATCCAAACAATATCGATCGGAGGCGAACTGAACAGCAGCCACCTGAGAAGCGGCGGCCGAGGCGCCGGATGACGATGGTAAATCCAAGCCAGGCAGAAGCTTAAATCGCAAACGAACAGCCAAATCGCGAACCTAAGCGCCGCGCGGCTGCCCCGGCAGCGCCGCACGCTGATGTCGAGAAACGCCGCGGTATCCCGCGTGGCTGGCGACCACTTGCCCCGGTTCGAGGACAGAGAGAAGGCCCATGCTGCGGCGAAGAAAACCCACGTCATGGCCGCAAGCAGCAAGATATCCGGCTGTGGCGAGCGTATCGCCCAGCCCGTCGTTGCGCCGCCAATGAAAACGGTCACCAGGATATCGCTAGCCAACATAAACCTCATCAAGAGGCTCTGCCGCTCGACCTTCTTGCGCAGCATTTGGTGCACATCGGCATGTTGTACATCGCCGGGCAGGCCCGATGCCGACTGCCACTCACGCCGCCAAGTCTCCATTTCCGTGTCGACACTCATTTGTTTTTCTCCAACAGGTCACGCAACATTTGCCGCGCTCGAGTTAGCCGGGCGCCTACGTTACTTTCCGAAATGCCCAACACCTCCGCGATTTCCCCATACCCCAGGCCCTCCAGGGACAGGGTTATGGTCTGGCGGTAGACCAGCGGCAGTTGGCGAATCGCGCGCCTGAGGCCTTCCGCGCGCTGCTCTCGCGCAAATCCCGCTTCGGGGTCGGGCGCCGGATCGTGGACCTCGATTTCAGCTCCAGCCACAAGCCATCGCGATCGCCGCCGCGCCAAATGCGCGATGGCTCGGTTGTGCGCGATGCGGAAGAGGAACGTCCGTTCGGAGCATTCGCCTCGAAACGCTGGAAGAGCCTGCCAGATCGCCAATGCGATCTCTTGCAGCAGATCGTCCCGGTCGCTAGCCGTGCCGGTACAGCTAGCCGAAAGGCGCGCGAGCGCGGGGCCGTGCTCCGCCATCAACCGGTCGAAGTTTTGTTCGCGGGCTGCCCGTTCCAAAGCCTCGTGACCCTCGGCGATCAGAGTCGCATCCATGTTCCTGCCCAGATAGTCCGAGCAGGCCGGAATTTCTTACAGCAATTCTGAGGGAACTGAGTGCGGCGAAAAACCGCTACTCTTGGGCAGGCATCTGCGTGTCGGAATCACGCCAGGCGCTTAGCTTCAGCCGACGGCACACCCAGCACAAACGTTCATTCGATGTAGGGGCGCACTCGCTGCCGCAGACCACGCATTTCTGCGGCTTTTTAAACCGGTCCGAGTCGATCGCGCGCCGAGCCTCTTCGAGCAGCACCTCCGGGACAATCGGTTCCGCCATAGGCACGGGTGCGGGAACTGACGGCGGCTGCGGGCGCTTTCTCCTCACGTACTTACTATAACAGGGTTGCAACAAACCTTTGCAACAAAC
>JASHRP010000240.1 GCA_030037375.1 Bryobacteraceae bacterium
AATAAATCCGCGCAGGCATTCGCGACCGCAATCCGTCGCGGCCGCGCTTGCCGGCAAGGTCCACGCCACCGCTATGCAAATCGCGAGAATCTTGGGAAGGTTTCTAGGCATGTTCGGTTACCGTCGCCTCCAGCTTTAAATCGTATCGCTCCGAGCGCGTTAACGCTCAGGCGCGGGAGTCTTTGCCAGATTTCGCATTAAGTACAGAGCCAGCGCGCTGACGCCGGTGAACCCCGCCGCGAGCATCCACCGCTCGGCGCCCTTTGAATATCGCACCAGCTCGACGCCGAAAATGAGTGCGGCCAGAACCACCAGAGTCAGCGAGATTCCTCGATGAAACCGGCCGGTGGCCGAGCTCAGCCACGGATCCATCGCCATTTCGATCTCACGCCCCGATGTGGAATCGGTGCAATGTTCCTTGATCGCGCAGGCGTTGCAGGTGTGCGCCGGCGCGCGGTAGCGGACCACCCGCAATTCGTTGTCGATTTCCGCGCGCAGCAGCCGCGCGCCCTCCGGACATTCCCAGTGATCGGTATGCTTGTGGAAACGGAAGCCGCGCGTGTGATATTGCCTGGACCGCCGGTGCGAATGCCGTCCCATCCACTCAAGCCCCGCCGCGGCCAGCAACAGCAGCACAGCGTAACTGGCCGCGAACATCGGCTCGAAAGAAAAGGGCGCGGGAGGCATCGTTCGCTAGCCGTCTATGGCTCCGTCAACTCAGCGAATAGCACCGTTTCCGGCTGCTCGCCTGTTTGGCTAGGCTTCGCGCCGCTCCGGATTCCCAGCCAGCATATGTAGAGCAGCGGCAGCACGCCGCCGGCGATGAACACCACGTCGCCCGGCAGCCGCAGCCATTCGATGAATGAATTCGTGCTGCCGGTGACGAACTTGAGGCTGCGCGCCTCGAAATATCCATGATTCACCGATTCATACAACTGCAGCAGGCCCAGCGGGAATAAGGTCGCGAAGACCATCCACGCCAGCCCAATATTCAGCGACCAGAAGCTGATCTTCGCGGCGCGCTCCGGCCATCGCTCCTCCGGAATCAGGTAGCGTTGGCAGAACAGCGCCAACCCCACCGCCAGCATTCCATAAACGCCCATCATCGCCGCGTGGCCATGGTTCGCGGTCAGCGCGGTTCCAATCTCGTAATACGACACGACCGGCAGGTTGATCAGGAATCCGAATACGCCCGCGCCGAGAAAATTCCAGAAGCCGACCGCAACTAAAAACATAACCGCCCAATAATGCGGGAATGGAGTCCGCGACTTCGCCTGCTGTTGCGCGCCGAGCTGGAGGAAGCTCCACGCCTCGACGGTCAGGAACGTCAGCGGAATCACTTCCGCCGCCGAAAAGAACGCTCCCAGCGCCAAATGTTCCGCCGGGGTTCCCGAAAAATAGAGGTGATGCATGCTTCCGATCACCCCTCCCACCGAATACAAAACGATGTCCAGATACACTACCGTCAGCGCGACTCGCTCAGCCACTACGCCCAACAGCACAAAGATGCACGCAACCATGATGGTGGTGAACAGCTCCAGGAAATCCTCCACCCACAGGTGCACCACCCAGAAGCGCCAGAAATCCGTGGTGGTGAAGTTGCTATCGGTTTGCGCCAACAGGCCCACGGCATAAAACGCCGGAATGGCCAGGGCCGAAAAGAGGAACAACCACGGCATGTTTCCCTTGTGCTCCGTCTTGAGCCGGTCGCGCAGGGCGAGGTACAACATCAGCACCCAAAAGCACAGGCCCATCGTCAGCAGGATCTGCCAGAATCGCCCCAAATCCAGGTATTCGAATCCCTGGTCGCCGAACCAGCTCCAGCCCTGCCGGATCAGTCCGTGGATTCCCGCGAACTCGCCGCCGAGGCTTCCGAACACAACCACCGCCAGCGCGCCCAGCAGTCCGATCGCGAGCCACTTCTGGATCTTCGGCTCGCGCCCGCCGATCATCGGCGCGAGAAAAATTCCCGCCGCGAGGAACGAGGTCGCCACCCAGAAAATCGCGAGTTGCACGTGCCAGGTGCGAGCCAAATTGAATGGAAGGATCTGCGCCAGGTCGAAGCCGAAGAAATTCGTCACCTCCGCGCGATAGTGCTGCGACGCCGCGCCCACCAGCGCTTGCAGCAGGAAGAGCGCGGCCATGACCAGAAAGTACCATCCGCACACGCGCTGCGCCGGAGTTAATTCCACCGAACTGGGTGGGCGAAACGTGAGCGTCCGGAGCTCGCGCCCGTGCCATCCCAGGAAATTCCACCTACCGAACGCGGCGAACAGCAAGCCGATGCCGCCGAGCAGCGCGATCAGCGAAAGAACGCTCCACAGGACCGCGTTCGCCGTGACGCGATTGTCCACCAGCGGTTCCGGCGGCCAATTGTTGGTGTACGAATAATCCGTTTTGGGACGCGTCGCCGAAGCGGCCCACGCCGACCATGCGAAAAACGCCGTCAACTGATCCGTGTCGTGACGGTCCGCAATGGCTTTGGGACGCAGCCCGCTTTGCGTTGACGAATTGTCGAAGACGGAGCGATAGTAATCCTGAAGCTGCCGAAATGCCGCGGATTGCGCCGGCGTGAACGTGAGCACACCCGTCGCCGGATCGTACCGGTTGGTTTTGAATTCGGCAACGGTTTGCCTCAGCGCGCTCGCGGATTTATCGCCGCCGTGAGCGTTATAGACCATCGACGCCGCGCGACGCAGATAATCCGCGGTGTAATCCGGACCCAGGTATGCGCCGTGCCCAAAGATCGAGCCGTACTCCATCAACCCATTTCGCAAAAATACCTGTTGCCCTGAAATAATGTCGTCGTGGGTGAATAAGACGTTGCCTGCGGTATCGGCCACGCGCGTGGGAATCGGAGCCTCCGCGCTATACGTCAGGTAAGCCAGCAGGCCGAGAACAAAGAAGCCGAACAGAAAAACGACAATGACTGCTTGAATCCAGCCCTTCGAAACAAGCAGCTCTCGCCGCTGCGAGGTTTCCACGGCAGTGTGCTCCTCTCCAGAACGGATGGCCGCCGCCCGTGGTGCGGGAGCCGCGTCGCGGGCGACATGGCCGCAAGATCGGCGCTTGCGTCTGCCACTATACTCGATTTCTACCGGGGAAATAAACTCTATTTCGGTTCAGCCACGAACCGGTAACCCACGCCGCGCAGCGTCAAAAGGTGCCGCGGCCGCGAGGGATCGTCTTCGATATATTTCCGCAACCGCACGATGAAATTGTCGATCGCGCGCGTGTCGGTGTCCTCGTGCAGCTCCCATACTTCTTCGAGCATCTTTTTGCGCGGCACCGGCTGGTTCTCGTGCTGAATCAGATACCGCAGAACGTTCGCTTCCATCAGCGTTAGCGGATACACCTGACCGCGCACGCGCAATTCCAGCAGGTCGAAATCCACCGTCTTCCCATCGAACGCATACGTATCCTTCGGAGCCTTGGCCGGACTGCCTTGCGGCAGCCGCAACCACTCCTTACGCCGCAACAGCCCGCGAATCCGAGCCACCAGAATCGGCAGATCGAACGGCTTGGTCAGATAGTCGTCGGTGCCCGCCGCAAATCCCTGCAGCACGTCGCCCGGATGCCCCCGAGCGGTCAGCATCAAAGTGGGAATGTATTGCCCCGCTTGTCGGACCTCGCTCATGACGGTGAATCCGTCTTTGCCCGGAAGCATTACATCGAGCACCATGAGATCAAGGGGCGCTCCGGCTTCGGGCTTCAACCGCTCCAGCGCCGCTTCGCCCGTTTCGGCAACCTCGACTTCATAACCTTCGGCTTCGAGATTGAACCGCAGCCCCTCCGCCAGGTGCCGCTCATCCTCCACCACCAGGATCCGGCTCATCGTGCGATGGGGAGTTGCAGCGTGAAGGTGCTGCCCCGCCCCTCGCCCTCGCTTTCCGCCCACGCTCGCCCGCCGTGCCGCTTGGCCACGGAGCGAACGATGTACAGCCCCAGTCCGGTGCCCGGAATGCGCGATATGCCCGGTACGCGATGAAACCGTTTGAAGATCTGTTTGAGTTCGGTCTTCGGAATTCCCGCGCCCTGGTCGCGCACCCGCACCGCGACGTAGTTGCCATTCAGCCGCGCCGTTTCAACCGTCACCCGTGGATCTTTCCCGGAGTACTTCACGGCGTTATCGATCAGGTTTGCGAGCGCCGCGCGAACCTCATCCGGATCGGCTCGAATGGTCACCGGCGGACCGGGATTCAGCGCCACCTGCTCCGGCGAGATGTGATACAGCGCGCGTGTTCGGCCCACGCACTCCTCCACCACCCCGTTTAAATCGATCGACGAAAAATTGGGTCTCCGGCTGCTCGATCCGACGCGGCCGGTTCGAAGCACCTGCTCGATCGTATCCAGCAGGCGGTCGCTGTCGGAGAGCATGACATCGTAAAACTCTTTGCGCCGGTTTTCGTCGATCGCCCGCGTTTGCAGCGTCTGCAAATACAGCCGGATCGAAGCGACCGGCGTCTTCAGCTCATGCGTGACCGCGTTGATGAACGCGTCCTGCTGCTCATTCCGCCGGATTTCTCGGACCAGAAAGAAGGTATTGAGCGTGACGCCCGCGATCAGCGCCAGCAGCAGCAACACGCCCAGTGCGAGCAACCACCCCGATCGCCAACTGAGCACCACCCAGCCGACGTAAAGCAGGAAAATGACGGAGATCAGCCCGCCGCCAAAGGCGATGAACAGGGCGACGGACTTCCGCCGGCTGACGTCAACCATACCTTTAGGGTAGACTACCCGCGCCTGGGCACACTCCAGGTGGCAACCTCGACTTCCCGCGCAGCGATAAAAAACGCGCCGCTCCTACTTCCTCTCGCCGGGTGTCGCCGACGGGTGAGCATGGGCGAAATATTCTTTGGCGCTGGTGTCGGCTGCGGACGAGTGCCATCCATGTCTATCCGTCAATTCTCACTGGGCGTCCTCTCCAAGTGATCGATAACTAAAGTGTCGACACGGATTTTTGTCGCGTCGAGCTTCAGGCCCAGTTGTTTTTCGAGAGCCGATGAAACGATGGGTACTGCGTCCTGTTGCGCAAGAGAAGGCGGATCCTTCGTTTCCCTAGCCTCCTGACCAATAGAGAGCGGCAACGTTAGGCGAACGGCCAACCTCGTGCCATCCGGAGGGGGCGTAAACTCTAGAGTGAAGTCGTAAGTCTGGCCAAGTCCCGTCTTATCGATTAAACGAACGCCCAACCCGGCTGATAGCTGCTGGGCTAATTCGAACATTGGGTAATCGCGAAATCGCATTCGAACAACGCCGTCTTTAAAGATCCCACCCATGTTCCTACCCGGAAACAGTTGGGGGAAGCCGTCCTTCTGAGTTTCTAATTGGATGAAACCGTGAGTTGGGGATCCGCGCTCGGATTCAGTCAGCGGCCCTCCACTCAGTCTAAGTTTCGCGCCGCCCTTCCCTAATATCAGCGCGTAGCCCGAAGACTGCACGACCGTGTGGTGGAGCTTCAGTTGAAACCTCTGCGCCAGTAGATTTTGCAGCATCGTCGCGACCTGCTTCTTCGTCGCATTCGGCGGAACCTTGACAGAGATATCGAACCGCGCGGCCCCATGGAGGTCTTCCGTCGTTGCCCAATCCGGTCCGATCACTTGATCCATCTGTACACCGTAAGCGGCCATAATCAGGCCGATCAGCGGCACCCGCTCGTAGGCAATTCGTTCCGGGTCGGACGTGCCGGGGCCCCCAGAAACTCGGCCCTGAAGAATCTGCCATTCTCCTGGCTTCGTAGGTTCGGTTGCTCTTACTGAGGCTACCTCAAACTCCTCGTTCACATCCTGTGCCGCAAGAGCGAGTTGTCCAAGTGCGACGGCAATGACGATTCGCGAACAATTAGCACTTCTCATTTACGCCTCGCGCCAATGGCCTCGCTTCGCAGCCACAAGTGGCTTCGAGCGCAAGGTGGGACGGTCCAGTCGCTCTCGCAGCGAATCCAACGTCGGCGAGGAATGTCCGTAACCCATGGCGTGCCCCTACGAGTAACGTAGTACTAATATCTTGAACTGTTCAATATGGAAGCCGACAAAAGAATACGACAATGAGCCTAAACTTTGCCCCGCCCCAACCGCCCCTCGGCCGGATTAGTTGTCGAAGCGCTCCGGTAACATCGCGCCGTGGGCGTCCCGCGCTTAGGCTAAACTACTGACATGAGAGCCATGAGGAACGCCGTGATCCGAGTTTCCGCATGGGCGGGCGCGGGCTTGCTCGTTTCGGCAGGCTGGGGATTTTATTTCGCGAGCGCGAACAAAAGTATTCCCGTGGAACCCGCGGTTAACGCTCTCGCCAGGATCACTCAACCGATCGCCGCGCTGCTGTTGTACCTGAAACCAAGTTCTCCGCTTGGTCTTACTCAGGTTATTGTGTGGAACGCCGTGGCCTATGCTCTGGCCGGATTAATTCTCGAAACGCTTCGGCAGCATCGGCCACTGCACGCCTCGCGCTGACCGGCGCACATCAACCGTGCCTGTGAGGCATATCACCGGCGAGGCGGGGCTCCAGTTTGCGGAAACGGAATCGTAATCTCTGCGTAGCTGCCCGGAAGGGCCGCATCGACCGTGGCGGCAATCCTGCCGAGATGCAAACGCACCTGCGACCATCTCGTGCAACCGGCTAGAACAACGATCGCAACCGCACGATTCTTTAGGTTCTGCTGATACTGGATGCGCCGGTCCGCGGTCAGCAGCACTTCGACTCTCTCATGCTCCGCTGCCTTGAGCAATTCACCGTTGGTCAGCGTGTCCCAGCCCTTCGCGTACGCCGTGATCACAGTGTGAGAGGGAAGAACGCGCGCGCTACCACGCGGCGTGCTGTGGTCAAAGAGAACGAGCATCGGCGGAGCCGGACACCACGGGCTCCGGCGCCCGCAGGCTCCGCGCTACAAAATCGAGTACGGCCGCGATCTGCTCGCGGGTCACGTCGAACTGTTCCATGACCTCTTCAATGCTCAGGTCCTCGAGGTTCTCGAAAACCGTTGCAACCGGCAGACGCGTGCCCCGAAAAACCCAAGCCCCGCCAACGCGGCCCGGGACGCTTTCAACGGCGCAACATTGGGACCAGTCCAGGGTTGCCATGCTCGCACTCCGTTTCCATGGTACTGTGCCGGGATTTCGAGTGCTATGCCGGTCTACGCCGCTTCGCGAATCTCTTCCCTCGAAGGCAGCTTCGCCACGCGGATGTGCTTGGCGATGCCAACGGCCCTCATGACCTTCAGCGTGATCCAGGAAATATCGAACTCATACCACGCCAACCCGTGCCGAGCCGAGGTGGGATGCGCGTAATGATTATTGTGCCAGCCTTCCCCGAACGTCAGCAGCGCCACCCACCAGCTATTGCGCGAATCGTCTTTGGTTTCGAAGCGTCGCGAGCCAAACATGTGCGTCGCCGAGTTTACCAGCCACGTCGAATGCAGTCCGACCACCACGCGCAAGCACACAGCCCACAGCACCAACGGCAGCCCGCCGACCGCCAGCAGCACTGCGGCCAGAATGATTGTCGGCAGCCAGTGGTAATTGTTCAGCCAGACATAGAAACGATGCTTAGCCAGATCCGGCGCATACTTCGACATCATCTTCGTGTTGTTGTGATTCGTCTCGCCGAACAAAATCCAGCCGACATGCGCCCACCACGCGCCGTCCCGAGGCGAATGCGGATCCCCCGCCTGATCCGACTTCTGATGATGAATCCGGTGCGTCGCGACCCAGAAAATCGGTCCGCCTTCGAGCGTCAGCGCCCCGAAAACCGCGAACAAATATTCCAACCCCAGCGGCACCTGAAACGACCGGTGAGTGTGCAACCGGTGATAGCCCAGGCTGATTCCGAATCCGATCGTGATCCAATATAAAGCCGCGGTTACGATCAGAGCCTTCCAACTAAACATGAACAGGGCGGCAATCGCCCCAATGTGAAGCACCGCTAATACAGCGCTAGTAAAAAAGTTGGGTTTGTCGTGCCGAGGCAGAGCAAGGACGGGGGTGGTCAAGGGGTCTCCAAAAGTTTTCTGAGATTGCTCTTCCAACTTAGCAGCGGATCTTGCCGTGAATTGTAAGAGTTGTGTAATTTCGCTCTGGCCTGCAATGTATGCAATCGGAAACTCAGGAGAACCCCTGATCCCGTGCGACAGGACGCCTTAGCCACTACGATTGAACTTAGGCCGATCGGGGCTCGTTGGTACACTTATGGATCGGACCCACAAAACCAACCCGGACACGAGAAGGAACACCTAACCGGATGCGAAAAAAGTTCAGGAACCTGACGATCTGCCTGGCGCTCATGGCCACTGGAGCCTTCGCCCAGACCAAGCCATCCTTCGAAGTGGCGACCATCAAACCTTCCCAGCCGTTGGATCAGGCCCGACTACTAGCCACCTTGCAGAGCGGTGGGAAGCTGCCCATTGGAGCGACGATCGACTCCCGACGAGCAGAGTACCTGTACCTGGATCTCAAGTCCCTTATGACGTACGCCTACGGCGTCAAGCCCTACCAGATCTCCGGACCCGATTGGATGGCCACGACGCGTTTCGACATCGTCGCGAAGATGCCGGACGGATCGACAAAAGAGGACGCGCCCAAAATGCTGCAATCGCTTCTCGAGGACCGGTTCAAGCTGGCGGTGCATCGCACCAGCGCGGAACATCCCGTGTTAGCGCTAGTGGTTGGAAAGAGCGGCCCGAAGCTGAAGGCGTCCGCCGAAAAACCAGTGGCTATCGACGTAGACGCGCCCTTGAAACCAGGTGAGATGAAAGCGGACGGTCCCGAGGGGCCCGTGCGCCTAAAGGTTGACCTTGCCACCGGCACTTCCGTAGTCGATATGGGCCTCAAGGGCAAAATGTCGTACAAGATGAACCCAGCCACGCAGACGATGCATATAGAGTTCAGCATGACCACGATGGCTGGCCTTGCGGACATGATGACTCAACTGATGACGCAACTGGGCGGCGGAACAACGGGGCGGCAAATTGTGGACATGACCGGCATCCAAGGCAACTACGATGCATCGATCGAAATCTCGCTCGCGGAAATTGTAGCGTTGGCGAGATCCGCGGGCGCGGATATTCCCGTGCCCCCGCCGGGCGCAGCCGGAGCGGCCGGCAACGTCCCGGTCGCATCGGATCCAGGCGGAGGCACATCTGTAACAGACGCCATTCAATCGATGGGGTTGAAGCTGGAATCTCGCAAAGCGGTGGTCGATCAACTCATCGTTGACCACATCGAAAAGACGCCGACGGAAAACTGATATGAAGCGACCTGTCAAGAGCTAAGTTTTCCGAGCCGCCGGAGCCGGAGCGGAGCCCCGCGCAGCGGAGCGCAGGCGGAGGCGGCGATTCGGAGGTCTGGGATTGGACAGAAGAACCGATAGCAGCCGAGGAGCAAGCGCGACGGTTGATCACACTGATATACGCGGGTCGGGACCGCAGGAACATGATTCGT
>JASHRP010000241.1 GCA_030037375.1 Bryobacteraceae bacterium
ACGAATCATGTTCCTGCGGTCCCGACCCGCGTATATCAGTGTGATCAACCGTCGCGCTTGCTCCTCGGCTGCTATCGGTTCTTCTGTCCAATCCCAGACCTCCGAATCGCCGCCTCCGCCTGCGCTCCGCTGCGCGGGGCTCCGCTCCGGCTCCGGCGGCTCGGAAAACTTAGCTCTTGACAGGTCGCTTCATATCAATTTTCCGGCGCGTAGTAGCCCTTGCGGGTCTGCACCTTGAGATCTTTGTTCGCGACTCGCACGTCGAGCTTGCGGAAGGAGCCGTCACGCTTGGTGTTCGTCGACGTATATGCGATCGAGTATTGGCTGCGCATTTCGTCTTGAAGATCGCGGAAAACGTCGTCGAGCGTGTACCGGCGATCGACCTTGAACACGCGGCCGCCTGTGTCGCTGGACATGCGCCGCAGCTCAGCCTCTCCTCCGCCGCCTCCGCCGAACGGTCCGTAAGCGGCGATGTCCTGGTAGAAGATGCTGTAGATGATCGAATCGGCGCGTTGCGCGGCCTCGATGCCCTCATCGCGCGTCTTCTTGCTTCCGGTATCGACTCCGTCGGTAATCACCACGATCGCCTTCCGACCGACGTCGCCCTTCAACTTCTCATCCGCGGCCAGATACACGGCGTCGTAAAGAATCGTGCCGGCCTGATTGTGCATGGTCGGCACGGGGCCGGGATGCAAACCGCCAACGGGCACGCTGAGATGCAGTTGATTCAGCCCGTCCTGAAGGAGCCTCGGCGAGTTCGTGGAATCCTGAAGTAGCTCAGCCTCGGCTCCAAAGCTGATCAGGAACGCCTCATCTTTCTTGCGCAGCACCTTGCTGAAAAACTCATAGGCCGCGCGGCGCTCCGTATCGATCAGCCGCTCCTGGCTCTCGCTCACGTCCACCAGCAGCGCGATGGTAAGCGGCACGTCCGTCTCGCGCGAAAAGTCGGTGATCTCCTGCTGCTTGCCATCTTCGAAGATCGTGAAGTCCCGCTTCTCCAGATTGCCCACCAGCCCGTTCTGCTTGTTTCGAACCGTGCACAGCACGTTTACGACGTTAACGTCAGCTTTGAAGGTGGGAGGCTCACTGGCGGGTTGTTGCGCCGGAAGGGCCGCAACCAGCAACAAAGTCGCAAGCAGTGAAAAACAGATCGTGCGCATACTTATACTTTATGATGCGTGCAGCCATCTTGGCGGTTACGCCGAAAATCCCATGAAAAAGGCCATTCGACATCTTAAGGCATCGGATCCGGTGATGTCGGCTATCATCGAAAAGGTCGGCGCGTACAAGATTACCTACACCGAACCGGTGTTTCACAGCCTGGTTCGCTCCATCACATATCAGCAATTGAACGGGCGGGCGGCGTCCACTATCTTCGGGCGCCTATTGGAAGCTGCCAAGACCGATCCGCTGACGCCCGAATCGATTTTGAAGCTGCGGCCGCGGAAAATGCGAGCCTTGGGGCTCTCGCGGCAGAAGCTTACCTACATTCGCGATCTCGCTCGGCTAACCAAAGCAGGCGAGGTGAATTTCGAGCTGTGCGCCACGCTCGAAGACCATCACGTCGTAGAGCATTTGACGCGGGTCAAAGGCGTGGGCGTCTGGACCGTGCACATGTTCCTGATCTTCGCTCTGCGGCGTCCCAATGTACTGCCCACCGGGGATTACGGCGTCCGCGCGGCGATCAAGAAGGCTTACGGCCTTACGGATCTGCCGAAACCGGCGGAGATGGAACGGATCGCCGCGGCTTGGCATCCGTATTGTTCGGTGGCTTCGTGGTATCTCTGGCGCAGCCTGGAAAATCAGGGCGGCGCGGCGTAGTCCCGCCATTTAGCCGAGGCATTTAACGGAGGAAGGTTACGCATGGAAAAACGGAAAATTGGATCGTTGGAAGTCACTGTTGTCGGAATCGGATGCAACAATTTCGGATGGCGCATCGATGAGCAGGGAACCGTGGCGGTTGTCGATTCGGCGCTGGATGCCGGTATCAACTTTTTCGATACCGCCGACGTTTATGCCAATGGCAAGAGCGAGGAGTTTTTGGGTCACGCACTCGGGGCTCGGCGCGTGAACATCGTGCTGGCGACGAAGTTCGGAATGAAAATGGGAGAGGCCCGATCCGGCGCCAAGCCAGCCTATATCAAGCAGGCCGTCGAGGATAGTCTGCGCAGGCTTGGTACAGATTATATCGACCTTTATCAGCTCCACCAACCGGACGGTTCGACGCCGATGGCTGACACGCTGGGCGCGCTGGACGATCTCGTGAAAGCGGGAAAAGTCCGCGAAATCGGCTGCTCGAATTTCTCGGCCGCGCAGTTGCGCGAGGCGGAGGCGGCTTCGGCGAAGGGAGCGGCCCGCTATGCCAGCGTGCAGAATCACTACAGCATGATTCATCGCGAACCCGAAGCCGAAGTGTTGCCGGAATGCGTGCGCGCGGGCCTCGCGTTCATTCCTTACTTCCCGCTGGCCAATGGCCTGTTGAGCGGAAAGTATCGGCGCGGGCAGCCGCCGCCGGCCGGGAGCCGAGGCGCTGATGGATTCGGTCCAAAGATGTTCACGGAGGAGCATCTGGCGAAGGCGGAGAAGCTGGCGGACTATGCGGCTTCGCGCGGGCACTCGCTGCTGGAGTTAGCGATGTCTTGGCTAGCGGCGCAGCCGGCAGTCGTTTCGGTAATCGCCGGGGCGAAGACGGCGGAGCAGGTGAAAGCGAATGCGGCCTCCGCGGATTGGAAGCTATCGGCCTTGGAGTTAGCGGCCGTAGCCGGCCTTCTGTAACCGAGCGCGGTCAGCGAGGGTACGGCGTGAGCTCCGGCGGACGGGCATCGGCCTCGAGCAGCCACGCAGTGCGGTCCGGGTAGTAGCCGAGCAATTCCCGATCGTCGCCGGCTCCCAGATCGCGGGCCCAGACGATGCGCGCATTGTCGATATCGGCTTCGTTATAGACCCACTCATTCTGAAAAATGTGCCGGGGCGAATAGCGGACGATTACCAGGTGCTTACCCGGTTGGTCCGCGAGCGCATCGAAGACCGCGTCTCTTCGCTCCGGGGTGACGAAATCGATCTGGTCCCACGTTTCATAGGGATACATCGCGGTCACGTTGAAGAGATGGACGCTGTACCATAGCGCGAAGTGCGCTCCGCAGAGCGCGAGAATCATCCACCCTGCCTCGCGACCTGTGGCGATCGGCAGCCGCGATAGCTGCCGGAGCCCGGTCACACTGACAAGCACGAACAAGCATGTCAGCGCCGCGATGTAATGCGGATAGAAGAACGGATAGAAATTCGTGCCGAGGGCGAAGATCGACAGCGTCAGCACGATCCAAACGAACCGGTATTCGCGCAGCGCGACGAAGAAGAGCGGCAGCGCGAGATACAGCGCGGGAAGAAAAAAGAAACGATAGTACCGGACGCGGTACTCAAGCCGCAGCAGGTACGACCGCAGCGATTCTCCATTCCGATCCCGGTACGACATCTGCGACCGGTATTCGAGCGCCTGCTGCGGCGTGAGCTCGCGATGAGGCATCGGCGGCGCTTGGAACGTGAATGAAGTGGGCACGCCGTATTGCTGCTGGCTGAGCTGGTACGGCAGCGTAGTCCAAGTCTTGGTGACTTGTTTGTTCTGGACTAATATCAGCGCGATGGCCGGAAGCGTGACGAGAGCGGCGACACCTAGCGAAGAAAGGCGCAGCCTTCGCCAGGGCGCGAAGAACACGACTACGGAAAGCAACAGGAAGATCGACTCATAGGGCCGCGTCAGCAAGTGCAGCCCGAGGCCAACGCCGAGCAGGATCGCGTCGCGCCGGCGCCGATTTTCGCGCAATCGCGGCAGGGCGCCGAACACGAGACATCCCGCACAGGCCGCGACGGACCCTCCCCAATATGTATTCGTCCATTGATTGAGCGGTCCGAATTCGATCACCGCGAGGACGCCGCCGATCAACGACCATAGAGGCGTCGTCCATGCTCGCAGCATCCAGTAGCACAGCGAACAGAACGCTCCGGCTCCGATCAAGACGCCCGCCCACGGCGTGCCGAAAATCGCGCGGCCTATGGCCAGCAGCAATCCGAGGCCGATCGGATAAATCGAGCTGTACGATGGCTCCTGCAACGTAAAGAACGTCTCGAAGAACCGGTGCAGTGGATGCACCGGATTCGCCAGCCGGAAGTGACGAAGAGTGTCGGCTACCAATAGGTGCGCGAACTCGTCATAGACTTGCGCCGAGGGAACGGGATGATGGGGCAGCAGAATCAGCCGCAGCGCCACCGGCAGCACGAACAGCACGGCCATCGTGATCCGAGTCTGCTCGGCGAGCCATCGAGCCCACGGCTCCAGATACCGTCGCGTGGTCCACGCCAGCGACATCAGCAGCGCGGCCAGCCCCAACTCGATCCAATCCGCCGCGCTCCAGTTCATTCCGAACGATAATGATAGCGAGAATGAAATCCTACCGGAAAGAACTCTGGTTTGAGATCCCCACTCGGCGCGCCTTCGTCAACATTACAAGCGAGGTGGAAGCCTGCCTGCGCGAAAGCGGCGTTCAGGAGGGACTGGTGCTGGTG
>JASHRP010000020.1 GCA_030037375.1 Bryobacteraceae bacterium
GCCAGATAGATGTCGCTCTGGGATAGGAACAGCGCGGCACCCGAGAAGAGAACGAAAACCAGCGCGATTAAAGTCCAGGGCTCCGCGTACTTCAGAATCCGCGCCGTGGTCTCATGCCGCAGTCCGAGGTTCAACATCCGAAGATCAACAACCGCGATGGAGCCGACACCGACCGCGAAGCCGCCGATGTGAAAACATTCGGCCAGAGGAAACGCCCACTCCGTGTTGTTCAGCGCGTCCGCGATGGCATTCTGAAGAAGCATTCCTTATCGATTCCTTCCTGCCGCTCGCGCGCGCAATGCAGCTTCGCAATCCCCTTGCAACCGATCTGTCAGCGCCGGACACGCCGACCGAAACCAATTAACGCCGGATTGGACTATAACGTTAGAGCCTAACACGCTGCGGTCTTGACCTTAGCGAAATACTCTGCCAAGGCGGTCACAAGTCGGTCAGTGACCGGTGAGTGACCAAATGATTTCAGCGGCTTAGCGTTTTAGTCTGCAGTCGGAAACGCTGCGTTACATCATGACTAGCGCCCAATCACGGGTTCAATCGCGGGCCGCCCACGGTGAAACTTCGTCTGCTGCCGGACACTGATTTGATTGAATCCTTCTCGAAGTGGCTTCCGTCAAGCAGCTCGAACAATCCTTGCAGGCAGGCGTGCCGTATCTCTCTTTCCTCGGGAACTCAGGTAAGCCATTCAAGGTCACTGGGAACCGAGTTTTGCATTCACGATGTCGCGGGCGGACAGATTGGGGCAAGTCCCGGCAGGTTAAAAACCTGTTTCATACATTTGCATGCCAGTCGAAACAGGCGTATTGTTTGGAACATGTCAAGCGCGCGCGCCGATGCCGACTCCGCGCGTCGGCATCTTGAACGGGTCCTGGCGAGCCCCGGTTTTCTTCGCAATCAGCGATTGAGCCGATTCCTCAGGTTTCTCTCTGAGCAACATCTGGAAGGCTACGATAGCCAGCTTAAGGAATCCGTGATCGCGGTGGAGGTGTTCGGGCGCAGACCGGACCATGACCCATCGCGGGACTCGATCGTGCGGACTGAAGCGGGCCGTCTTCGCGCAAGGTTGGCCCAATATTATCTGGGCGAAGGAAAGGACGATGCGATCGTCATCGATCTGCCGAAGGGCGGCTACGCGCCAGTGTTTCGCTTGCGGGATCCGGTCGTGCAACCGGCACCACCGGGGAAGAAAAATCGCAGCAAGGTCTGGGCGTTCGCCGGCGCCCTGGCGATGCTGGGCGCGGTCATTGCGACCATATGGCTTCAAGAGACGGAGCGGTTCTGGCGAAGCCCCATTTCCGACGCGCGGTTTCAAACGGTGACCGACTTCGATGGCACGGAACAGGAGGCCGCCATCTCACGCGACGGCAAATTCGTCGCATTTCTGTCAGGGCGGGATGGCAAAACAGACGTCTGGGTCACGCAGCTCGGCTCCGGGCAGTTCCATAACTTGACTCACGGAGACTTTCCAGAATTGATTAATCCCTCGGTGCGGACACTGGAATTTTCGCCGGATGGCTCATTGGTCACGTTTTGGGTTCGCAAACCAACCAGTCCAAACTCGCAAATCGGGACCTGGGCAGTGCCAACCCTGGGCGGAGAGCCAAGACCTTATCTTGAAGATGCAGCTGAGTACGATTGGTCGAAAGATGGTACTCGGCTCACCTACCATACGGCTGCCGCAGGAGACCCGCTTTTTGTTTCGGATGGGGCACCATCTCCGGACGGGAAACCGATCTTCACTGCGCCCGCGGGCCTGCATTCTCACTTTCCGCTGTGGTCGCCCGATAAGGGCTTCATTTATTTTGTCCAAGGCACCCTCCCCGACAAATTGGATGTCTGGCGCATCAAGCCGAGCGGCGGATCACCTGAACGGGTCACGGCGCACAACGGGCGCGTGACTCACCCTGTGTTGCTGAACGGGCGAACGCTTATGTACCTGGCCAGCGACCCCGACGGTTCGGGACCGTGGCTGTACAGTATGGACGTCGAGCACCGGATCCCTCACCGGCTTACGTTCGGTCCGGACGCCTACACATCGCTGGCCGCGACAGCCGATGGCGCGCAACTGGTTGTCACGCGCGCGAATCCTAAGCGGACCCTCTGGCGGCTTCAGATCAGTGATGCAAACGCGGGGTTGCCGTCCCCGGCTTCTATTCCCATAGCGCCAGTTAATGCGTTCTCTCCGCGGCTGGGGCCGGATTACCTCGTATATGCTTCTTCAACGGGAGAAAGCGAGAGCATTTGGAAGCGCGCGCACGATAACGACCAGGAATTGTGGAGCGGCCGAGGGGCACAGATCGTTGGCGCGCCTGCCATCTCCCAGGATGGCTCACGCATCGCATTTTCGGTTCGTCAGGGCGGGCACACCCGGCTGTATGTGATGCAGGCGGACGGAACCCGTCCGCACGTTGTGGCCGATTCGCTGGAGCTACAAGGCTCTCCGGCATGGGAGCCGGATGGCCGTTGGATCACGTTGGCCGGAAACGATCACGGCGTGCCACACCTTTTTAGGACGCCGGTCGACGGCGGTCGGGTGGTCCTGTGGCTCGGCGACTATTCGGTGGATCCGGCATGGGAGCCCACGGGCCGCTTCGTTCTGTATTCAGGACCCGACATTGGCACGACGTTTTCCGTTGGAGCCGTGACGCCCCAGGGAGTTGAGCATCCGTTTCCGCGTCTGAAGAACTTGACGCGAGGCGCTCGACACCTTAAATTCGTGTCGGGAGGACAGGGACTCGCGTTCCTGCAGGGAGGGATTGACCACAAAGATCTTTGGCTAATGGACCCTGAGACCGGCGCAGAGCGGCAGTTGACCAATCTGCCTGCCGATTTCAATGTGGAGGACTTTGATATTTCCGCAGACCGTCGCGAAGTAATTCTGGAGCGAATGCAGGAGCGTTCCGACGTGGTGCTCCTGGATCTTGCCAGGCACTGAGGATGCGGATGTTTCTTAGGTTTGACACGGTATATAAAAGCTCCTGCACCGGTCAAAATTATCGAGCCGTGACCGGATGAATCGCGAGTTATGGCACGGTATATAAAAAGACGTCGCTCGCGATCAAAATCATCAAGCCGCCAGTCCTAGATTGCTCTTGCAACGCCGTCGACCGCAGAGTTCAGTAACTGGCTTGCAGCGCGGGAACGGACGAGCGGGCAACTTACTGCAAAGTCCATATCCATCAAAGATGCGAAGCGTAGATCCGGCGGCTGTGCACGGAAGACGGTTGAGCTTACCCCAGGAGATCTGCTCCGTGTCCGTTAACGGACTGAGGTTGTCGAAAGCCGCGATCTGCGCGCGGAGCGTTATCGGATGCGCCGTCTCCGTTCGCGGAAATAAGATGTGCGGCATAATCCAGGATCTTTCCCGACCTGATGCGCCGCGCCGGTGAGCCGACTTCCGGCATAGCCCAGGAGCCGTGACGTGACCCGTCGCATCACGCGGTTGTCTTTTGCACGCTTGGCCGCCCTCGGATTAGTTCGTCCGAGGCGCCGCCGACGGTCGGTCTACCCGGATTTTTTGCCAATTTGCGCCACCTGGCCTCGCACTTCCGGACGGCCACAAAAAGCGGCGCGAGTGACAACCGAGTGACAACGTCAGGGGTCCGTGGCCGGTCCTTGCGACATTTTCCGGTACGAACTGAACGTAACTGGTACGACTTAGACTGAGACGAACTGTACTGAACCGGCGGCATGCGCGTTCGATTCCCGTTAGCGCTACCATGTTTTCATAGACTTACGAGCAGCGAGAGACGACGAGAGACGACGCGCGTCGGGTGAGCTGAGAAGCTCAGGGCGCTGTTCTCAGAGAAGGCGACCAAATCGAGAGCCCAAGCGCGGGGCCGAAACTGCGGCTCTACACCAACAATGGGGGCAAGCCCCGATCCAAACTGATTTCTAAGAACATAACACCTTTACCCGGAGTCTGTAGTTTTGGAAGTTACGAAAGCCATAGGCTTGGCGGTTGATGAGCTCCATTTTGTTATGG
>JASHRP010000242.1 GCA_030037375.1 Bryobacteraceae bacterium
AACAGATCAGTTTTCGCTCGCTGTGATGGTCTACGAAGCGCTCACCGGCGAGAAGCCGTTTACTGCTGACTATTTGCCTACGCTCTTATACCGGATCGTGCGCGAAGAACCTTTGGCGCCGCAGCGCATCAATACAACGCTGGCGCCGGATGTCGAGCCGGTATTGCGCAAGGCCATGGCGAAGAAAGCCGTGGACCGCTACGAAACGTGCACAGCTTTTATCTCGGCGCTGGCCACCGCCTGCAATGCCGCACCGGGATGGATTCCGCTGCCCCGCGGTTCAAGCCAACTTCTTCCAACCGCCGGATCGAGCGATGGGCTCGTCGAAACGATGGCGGATCCCGCTCCGGCTCCGCAGAAAATTGCCGCGGAAATCCCCAAGGTGGAACCGGCCAAGCCAAGAGTCGAGGCTGCGCCGCCGCCCCCGCCGCTGCCGAAGCCTCCTCCGGTAATACCAAGCCCGGCGCTACCAGGCCCCGTAATCGCCAAACCGGTGACGCAAGGTCCGGCAGCGGTCTTGCCCTCCGATGCGCCGCCAGTATGGGAGCCTCGCCGCAGGCTCCCGGAGGAACCCTCCCATACCGGGCGCAATCTCTTCCTCGCGTTCGGCGCGTCCGTGATCGTCGGCGCGATTCTGTTCGTTTCTTATCAGAAATACAACGCCGCGCAGTCGGCTGCGTCCGCGCCGGCCGCGAGCGTCCCAGCGGTACAACCCGAACAAGCAGCCCCGCCGCCGCCTCCGCCGCAAACCAGCCAGCCGGCACCGCCGCAAGAAACCAACCCTACTGCGGATTCAACCCAGCCGACCGCCGCGACTCAAGCCGCGCCGGCCAAGGACGAAACAAAAACGGAAGCCGCAAAAGAAGCAAAGCAGGAAGCAAAGACCGTGGAGGCCAAGCCGGCTCCGAAGCCGCCCGCCGCGCCAGCCTTGCCTCAAGACGGAGAGTTTCAACTGACCGCCACGCCCGACGGCTCACTCGCGACCTTCGATAAGAATCCCGATCTAAAGTGCAAGCCGCCATGCAGCATGACTCTGCCGGCGGGCCGGCACACATTTCTGGTTCAGCATCCCGGCTATCGCGATGCGCAGAGAATCATCGACATTCCCCGCGACACCGGGCTTATCGTGAACTTGGAGAAGATGGCTGGCGTCCTGACGCTCAGCACGAATCCGCCCGGATTGACCATCCTGATCGACGGGCAGCCGCAGGCGCGCAAGTCGCCCGCGACATTCACTCTGGTCCCGGGACCTCACACCATTGAGGTCCTCCGGGGAACGGAGCGGCACTCCCTCACCGTCGAGATTCACGACGGATCGACCTTGGAGCGGAGTATCGATCTAACGAAGTAGTGGCTAAGCCGCTTCCAGCGAGAGCTTGTGGCGGAGCGATTGACGGATGCGCAGCAGCCTCACGCGAATCCCCGTGGGAGTGATCCCCTCGTTTTGGGCGATCTCCTCAGCCGAATACCCCTCCAGGCTTCGCTCCAGCAACTGCCGGTCGCGGCGCGAGCAGTGGTCAAGCAGCCTGTGAATCTCGATTTCCTCGATATTCATCCAGTACGGGGCCTCGACTCCCTCCATGGGGACGGCGGTCTTGGCGCGGAAACGGGCACGGAACAGGTTGCGCGCGATGGAATTCACCCAAAAGCCGACCAAGCCTGGGTCGCGGAGTTGATTCCGAAACTCCCAGCCGCGGACCCATGCGGCTTGAGCGATCTCCTCAGCCTCCTCGATGGCAGCGCCTCGCGACAACAAAAACCGGCGCGTCGCGGGGTAACCCGCCTGAAACGCTTCTGCGTACTCGTTGCCCTTCATCATGCGCACGGTAGTGCAACCGCCATGCCAGAAAGTAAGCTATTGGTACTAAAGTACTTATTCGGGGAAACGCGGACGGCGACTGCAAAAATTACTGCACCGTGCAGCTAAAGCTAATTCTTACAGTTAGTTCGTCCGATTAAATCAGGAGTGAAGTTTCTCTGCCTCTTCGCGGTGGCTGCCGGTTTCGCATCCGCCGAATCTCACCCTAGCTGGTGGCTTTACACCTCACCCGAAGCCAGCGCATTGGTCGGCATTCATTGGGACAACCTGAAGGATTCGCCCTTCGCGGAAGCGATCCAAGCGGAGCTTGCGACGGCCGGCCCCCTCGCGTTTCCGGACATGGAATGTTTACGAGTCGCACGCGAGATTGTCATATCCTCCCCGGAACTGCTTGCCGCGGAGGCGGGCAGCTTTCCATCGGCAACCGTTCGGGACCAAGCGAACCGCGCGGGCTTGCGGCGATCCGTGTATCACGGCGTGACGTTCTGGCTACCGCAGGAGGTCACGAGCCTAGGGGTTGCGCAGATCAGCGAACAGATTGTTTTGGTCGGGGCCCGCAGGACCCTCGAATTAGCCATCGACGATAGCAACAGGCCCAGTGGACGGCCCTATTCTTCGCTATTGCCGCGCGCCGCGCGATTCTCGCAGACAGCGGATTTATGGGTTGTCGCGTCGCGGCTTCCCGATCCATTGGCGAGCCTGTTCGTGCCGCTCGAAATCGAGGCCGAAGGTTTCGCCGGCCAGGTCTCGCTTCGCGGCGGATTGGCCATGCAAGCTTCCTTCGACGCCGGATCTGATCGCGCGGCCGCGGTTGTTGCGGACGGCTTGCGGAAACAGGCTCCTTCATTGCCGCCGATTGCCCGCAGCCTGGACGCAGAATCCGATGGCGCGGAGGTGACTGTTGAGCTTCATGTGAGCCAGGAGGAATTGCAAGCCGCCTTACATCCTCTCCCAACTCAGCCGCCTGTTGTAGCTAGTGCGAAGCCAGCGCCTGTTAGCATTGCGCCCACGACTGCGGTTGCGGCCGGTCCCGCGCCCGCCGTTCCTTCAGCGGCGCTATCCACTTTTGCTGCGCCGCAACAACCGGAGCCCGTCCCCTCGCCCGAGCCTCCCAAGCCCGCAGGACCGCAAGTGATCCGGATTATCGGGCTCGATAGCGGTCCGCGCGAAATTGTCCTTCCGCCCGCGCAGTAGAAACCGCATAAAAAACCGGACGGGCTGACGCCCGGCACACATAAAAAACGGACGGGCTGACGCCCGTCCGGGATATTCACAAAGTAGGAGTAGTAGATCCTTCGTTACCGCCGGCCGCCTCCGCCAAATCCGCCGCCGTGGAATCCACCGCCAGCAAAGCCGCCGTGGAATCCGCCGCTAGCGAATCCACCGCCGGCGAATCCACCGCGGAAGCCGCTTTGGGTCATTACGCCGCCATGATAGGCGCCCACCGGCGCATGATAGCCCGGTCCAAAGCCGCCGCCCCGGTAACCGTAGAAAGGAGCCGCATAGGCAAACCCCGGAGAGTAGAAACCCCACCCAAACGGGTTAAAGAAGATTCCATCGCCGGGAAGCCATGTGTATACACCAAACCATGGATCCCAGAACCAGCCCGGGTCATACCAGCCGGCATACGGGCCATATCCATAACCGTATCCGTAATAGCCGTTGGCGAAACCGCGAGCCGCATCTGCGTTAGCTTCCGCCAAATAGGACGACCGCAAGCTGCTCCAACGGTAAAATGCATCTTCGTTTGCGCTCTTATCGAATCCCCGCGCCTTCAGCTTAGACGCGGTCAGGTCGAATTGATGTCCGCCCTGAACTGTATAGGTCTTTCCGCCAATATTCACTTCGGCGCGCCCATCGAAGACCCGAACCGTATTGTGGGCCGCGTCGAAATCGTACAAGCCCTTCGTCATAATGCGAATGCTTGCCGGGCCTTCATGAATCGCGATGAAATTAGCCGGCAAAACCTGGTCGGCTTCCACCATCGCTCGCCCGCTTTGCAGAGTCGCCTCGGTGTTTTCAAGTCCGCCCGAATTCATCATCATCATGCTATTGCCATCCAGCCGGAGCACCACGCCGGGAGTCAGCAAAAGCTCAACCCTGCCGTTCTGTGTCGCCAAAGATTGCCCCGGCGTTAATGCCGCCGAGCCTCCCGAATTCTGATTGAGAGGTTGACCGGCAAGCATCGCTTGCCCTTCAACGTAGTTCACCATGCCGGGCTGGGGAACCTGAGGAGGTTGCTGCGCCGCCGGCTGCTGGTAATTTGGGGGTTGCGCAGGCACGTTCGCCGCCCACATGGGGATCGCCGAAAGCGCCCCGGCCAAGGTGAAGCTTAGAATTGCTTTCCAGGACCGCATTGTCATTTCCTGCCTTTCCACTAAATTGGATGCGCCCGCGCGGAATCCGGAGCATCCCTGGAAGACAGTAGTAATCGACTGGAAAGGAGGGTACTTACGACCTGGCCAGAATCAATACTCCCAGCGCCACAAATTTGCGCCGACGGTGTAACCGGCTCCAACAGCGGCAAAGAGCACTAGATCGCCCTTTTGGAGCCTGCCGCCCTCCAC
>JASHRP010000243.1 GCA_030037375.1 Bryobacteraceae bacterium
CTGGCGAAAACCCGAAAGGGAGAGGGCAATCACTCCGCGAGCGACCCCGGTCCGGAAAACACGGCTTTATTGAGGGAGAATCCGAGTTCGAATACGCCGCCGCCGACTGACGAAGGCGACGTCGGGCCGATCTGGTACTCGTTTGATCTAGCGCACAAGCGAATTCAGGATGGTGGTTGGACGCATCAGGTAACTCAGCGCGAATTGCCTTCTTCAAAAGACCTGGCGGGTGTCAATATGCGTCTCACGGCCGGGAGTTTTCGCGAACTGCATTGGCATACGGCCGACGAATGGTCGATCATGCTGGAGGGCAACGCTCGTATTACTGTCCTGAACCCCGATGGGACGATCTTCATTGACGACGTCGCCAAGGGCGATCTGTGGTATTTTCCCGCAGGCTTTCCGCACTCGATTCAGGGCCTCGGTCCGGACGGCTGCGAGTTCCTGCTTGTCTTCAACGAAGGGATGTTCTCTGAGGACAACACTTTCTTGCTATCAGAATGGCTGGCCCACACGCCGCCCGCCGTTTTATCCAAAGACCTGAACCTCGACAGTTCCGCCGTAGGGAGCCTCCCTGCTGACTCGCTGTACATCTTCCCTGCGGCGTTACCGAGGTCACTTTCCGAAGACCGAGCTTCCGTTGGAGGGTAAGCCGCGCAAATCGCCCGTACAGTACACCTTCCGGATGGGTTCCATGACGCCGACGTTCCACACAGCAGGGGGTGATGCGCGAATCGTGGACTCGGGAAACTTTCCTGCCGCGAAGAATATCGCGGCCGCCATGCTGACCGTCAGACCGGGCGGAATGCGCGAATTGCACTGGCACCCGAACGCTTCAGAGTGGCAATACTACATTGCCGGTCAGGGGCGCATGACGGTTTTCATGCCCACCGGCCAGGCCCGCACCATGGATTTCAAAGCGAACGACGTCGGCTACGTGCCAGCGGTGGCCGGCCATTACATCGAGAACACCGGCAACACTGACCTCGTGGTTCTTGAAATGTTCAAGTCCCACCGTTTCGAAGACGTATCGCTCAGTAACTGGCTCCGGCGCCTTCCGCGCGAAGTGGTGACCGCGCACCTCGGACTTAATGTAACTCAGATCGCCGCGATTCCAGCCGCCAAGACCGAATTCCGTCCCTGACGGCAGACAGGAGTAATTTATGAAGACCATCGAATCGAATCCAGTTTCCAGTGCGTCCTTGCCTCCGCCACGAGGTATGCGTTTGCCGATCACGCTTATCGGCGGGCTACTGGCCCTGATCGCAGGGCTCTTTCTCTATGCGGGCGGGTGGCTGACGCCGCACGTGCTCACCCCGTCGGCGCTGACCGACACATTCGAACACGTGGACGGACCGCACCCCGGATTTCGCCGAAACCACGCCAAGGGGGTCTGTGTCACCGGCTTCTTTGAAAGCAACGGCCAGGGGCAATCGCTCTCCAGGGCTCTGGTTTTTCGCCCCGGCCGTGTTCCCATCGTTGGAAGGTTTGCCCTCGCGGGCGGACAGCCCTATGCGATCGACACGCCAACAATCGTTCGGAGCCTAGCGCTTCTATTCAAACAATCCGACGGCGAAGAATGGCGGACGGCGATGATCAATATTCCTGTGTTCCTGACCAACACGCCGCAGGACTTCACCGATTTCCTCGTGGTATCTTCCCCGGATCCCGCAACGAAAAAAGTGAATTCGGACGCCCTCAACGCCTTTTTGGCGAAGCATCCGGAAACCGTGGCAGCAAGAAAGCTGGTCGGCAGTCATCCTTTTTCATCGGGATTCGCCGACAGCCCCTACTACGGTCTAAACGCGTTTCGTTTTGTCAACGCCATGGGCGAGTTTACGCCCGTTCGTTGGTACGTGAGGCCGGATCAAACCTTCGAGGCGGCGACATCGGCCGGAGCGGACAAGAACTATCTTTTTGACGCACTCATCCGGCAGATCCATGCCGCACCTCTGCGGTGGCATTTGATCCTCACGGTGGGTCAGCCCGGAGACCCAACCGCGCAGGCTGCCTCAGCCTGGCCTCCCGATCGGAGGCAAATCGACGCCGGCACGTTGACCCTTGACTCGATTGAGAGCGAAGACACCAGTCCGACGCGCGACATTAATTTCGACCCGCTGGTGCTGCCGGACGGGATATCGCCGTCAGACGATCCTTTGCTGAGCGCGCGCTCGGCAGCGTATTCACAGTCCTTCACGCGGCGCGAAGGGGAGCGGAAGGACCCCAGCGCCATTTCAACTGAGGAGGTTGGAAAGTAGATATGTCGACAGCGGGCCCCACACAATTCGCGCTCCTCTCGCGCATCCTCCACTGGCTGATGGCTGCATTGCTTCTGTCAATGCTGTTCATCGGTGTAACCATGGTCGCCTCCCTAAGCGACTATCACAAGCTGATCACGATCCATCGGCCTCTCGGCATCCTGATTCTGGTCCTCGCCGCGATTCGCCTGGCCACACGGATGCTGACCAGTTTGCCGCCGTTTCCACCGGCCATGCCGCAGGTGGAACGAAAAGTCGCAACGGCCTCGGAGGTGTTGCTCTACGTTTTCTTCTTTGCGCTGCCGCTGGTTGGCTGGGGCATGCTATCGGCAGGACATTATCCGATCGTCATGTTCGGAACGGTGCATTTGCCGCCCATTCTTCCCGCGCGGCCTGGGCTCTATGCCATCCTGCGAGAGACACATACGGTCTTCGCTTACCTGCTGTTCCTGGCCTTTCTCGCACATTTCGGCGCCATTTTGTTCCATACGCTGGTTCTGCGTGACGGGCTGCTGAACCGCATGCTCCCCTGGACCGTCCGCGAGCGGTAGTGCAGAATCGTATTGCGCCGCTGCTGACCGTCATGTTTGAAACAGGCGCAGCGGCGCTTGGCTACGGGCGATCAGGGCAGATCAAAAGCGGAATCCGAGCCCAATGGACGGTTCGGCGAGATGGGTCGCCCGGCTAAGACCATAGTTGAAGGGAACCTCGAAAGTAGGGCTGCCGTAAACGAAGCCGCGATACTGAGCGCGGGCGAACAAATGCTGGCCGAGATTCAGATCGACGCCGACGCCATAAACAAATGCCGCCCGAGTTTGGTTAGACCCCACCGGAATGTAATTGGTAGGAGCAAACGTGAGCTCTCCGACCCCGGCTTCCGCGAACGGCTTTATCCGGTGAATCGGCATGCGAAACACATAGGCTGCGGACCATTCCTGTAGGTTTGCTTCCACTCCCAATTGTCCGTCTGGCAAACTATACGTCGTGGTATCTCGCGAATACGAATAGTTGCCCTCGATCCCGTTGTATCTGTCAAAGAAAAACCGGTACGTGGCAAGGACCCCGCCACTCGCGGAACTGCTCTGGGTCACGCCGCCGGCCGTTGTGGAGGCAATAAAGGTTCCCATGAACTGGACGGAAGCCTCGGATCGGCCCTGTTCCTCCTGCGCAAATGCGGGCGCGGCTGCGCCCAGCAAAGTCATGAGAGCACCCATAAAACAAATCATTCGCAACATTGGTAAAATCCACCTTTTCTGAATTTGCAATGAGGCGGTTCAGCCATCATTGATAAATAATCGAGATGCAAGCTCCTTTCCAGATATTCCGCGTGAATGAAGTCCGGATAAGTCGGTGGAAGGAGGCACGCGGTCAGTGCCGCTGAGCCTGGAAACGGCAAGCGGTCACGGTAAACATCGACAAATGAGTCGCCCTGGCGTCGTTACCGAACCCGCGGTCTCGGCAAGGGCGAATGCCTTCAATTCCGGGAAGGCCGCCTGCACGAGTTTGGTGAGTGTGTGACCAGGCGGCATCTCGAGAAACAGTCGACAGCCCAATTCCTGCAGTACGATTGTCGAATCGTGCCAACGCACTGGGTGCGCGATATTCTGGGCCAGATCCTGGGCGATGGCTGCACTGTTGCGCAACGCTCTTCCTGTCACATTGGCGATATAGATTTTCTTCGGCTCTCGCAAGCGCACGGTACGGATACGTCGCGCGAGTGCGTCCGCTAAAGGCTGCAACAGCGGAGAGTGCGAGGGAACAGATACATCGAGGCGTTCGGCTTTGCGGGCGCCGTTCCGCAGTGCGCTTTCGACCACAGAATCCACACCAGCGTCGGAACCGGAGATGACGATTTGTGACGGCGTATTGATTCCACTGATGTACACGTGCGCGTGCGCCAGCCGAACTTGCCGGACCAGATTGCACACTTGAGCCTCGCTCAACCCCACGATCGCCGCCATGCCATAACCGCGCGGATAGAGCTCCGACATCCGCTCGCCGCGTTCCTTCACCAACAGAACGGCGTCGTGGAGCTCCAGAACCTCGGCCGCAACAGCCGCGGAGTATGCGCCGGCGGAATTGCCAGCCGCTGCCAGAGGCATCACTCCCTCTTCTTCCAACGCACGGGCTACAGCAACACCGGCGGTCAGCAGCGCCAACTGCACCGAAACCGTGGATTGCAGCGCTTCCGCGGAATCGAGATCCAGCACGTTCCCCTCCAGAGTTTCACTGACTTCGATGATCGTACGCGCGACCGCGGGATGATCAGGGAGTGCGTGGAGCATGCCAGGATGCTGCGCCCCTTGTCCCGGGAACAGGAACGCGACGCTCATCCCTGTATCGCAGATGTCCATGGATTGGCACCGAGCATTACTCCACTAGCGGTGCGGAGCAGGATCGGCGCCGGTGAGTTTCTGGCGTACTCTCTCAGCGCGAAGCCGCAGCACGGCGTCTCTACGCGAATATCCACCGGCGCGACAAGGCCATCAGCGGAATCGCTCAATACGCTGGCGGTGACGGGCGTAATGGGCCGGCCGGCCTGGATGACGATATCGAGGTCGCTTTCGGGTTTCACCACCGGAATGTCCGTCGCCAGTTCGAAACCGACAGAGCCTCCGGGACCCCAGGCGAGGTCCAGATCCCTCCATCGCTGTTTCAGAGTTTCCAGAGCACGAAAGGGCGGTGCGGTGTCCATGCGCGAGTCGGAGACCGCACGTGTAAGCAACTGGCTGGGCATGAGAATGGTTTCGATCCAATTCGGTTGGCACGCGGCAGCCCACCGCTGATGCCGCTGGGAGCCGCGGACTCCGATCGGAATTCCGGGCTCGACTCCGACGGCACGGCGCACCACGACCCATGGGCTGCGCCGCAGGTGATCGGATACCCACGGCGGCGCCGGTCCGGCGAGCAGCCCCTTGGGATCCACTTTCAGCAGGTCATGAGGACGGCAAAGGTGCACTGCATGCCTCTCAGGCTAAACGTCCCAGGAGAGCGATCCAGGCTGTAAGAGTAATGACAGAAAACAGAGTGCTCCCGATCAGACTGGAACTCGTCCGGTCTGTAACCGCGCCGGCTCCTTCTTCGAAGAGAACGCCAAAAAACCCGCAAGGAGCAGCGCTCAGCAAGGCCGCATGCCTCGTCTCCTCCGATGGAGTTCGCAACAACATTGCGACACCGAGGCAGAGAGCGGGCTGAAGAATGTTCTTGCCGATGACCGCCCAGCCGACGCCGGTATTCATTCGAAAGGTCTGGCCCGAGGCGATGAGGCCAGTTACAAACAACGCCGTGGCGTCCGTTGCGTTGCCGAAAATGGTAAGCGCTCCGTCGACGGAAGCAGGCAGGGAAATGCCCACCATGGCTACCACGATTCCCAGCAGAGGCGCCCAGAACACCGGCTTCGCCAAAGCCCTCGACAAGGACACGAGAATGCGGGTTCCGTGGCTCGATGTCTCGCCTTTCTCCGATCCGCCGTCAAGAATCGCCAGGGTGATGGGCGTGATGGTAATGGCCCCGATCGCCAGCGCCACGGCGACGCTTACCGCTGAGTGTCTGCCGTAGACAGCTCTGAGCAGAGGCAGGCCTACCGCTGCGGCATTGGGGAAGGCGACCGTCAACGCAAGCGCCGCGCTGTCCGGCGCATTATCCCCAGCGAACTTCTTCGAAGCCCAATAGACCGCAAAATAAATCGCAAAATATCCCACCGCGAGCGCGATAGACGACTTCCCCTGGCGCTCCAAGGACTCGCGCGAAGTAACGGCGATCGCGGCGAACATGGAACACGGCAGAGTGAATGTGATCAGGAAGGTGATGAGACTCCGGACGTCTTTGTTGTCCACTAGGCCGGTTCGGCCGGCGAAGTACCCGAGGAGTAGCCCGATAAAAATCGGCGCCAACGAGCCACCCAGAATTGTGAGCATCTCGACGCCTGCTCAATTCCGCCATTGCGCTTCGAGTTTCGCTCGAACTGCAAGTGAAGCCTTTCGCGTTTCCTGCGCGCCTTTCGACCCCAGCCGGCTGCTGAGGCCGGTTGGACCGCTGCGAGCGTCTTCGATTGCCGCAATCAGCCCGTTCTTCACTTTGCGAACGTCTTCGGACGAAGGTTGTTCCGGGTTCGCGACGTGAATCAGGTTGTGCAGGAGTCCGAGCTTCGCGTAATCCTGAATGCGGTAGGACATCGGGGCAATGCTTCGAGCAAGCCGGTCAAGTTCCTCCACCGAACGAAGCGTGACTCGCGCCGCGGCTTCCTTATGCATGGCATGGATCATGACGCCGTCATCGTCGAACGCCAGGATGCGGTTCGCCTGATAGCCGTGAGTCAGGAATCCGCCTGAGATTGCATGCCCCACCACCAAGGCGATCACCGGATGACCGGTGAGCCGGGCAGATCCGTAAGCATCGGCCGCCGCCGCTGCAGCGAGATAGATCGCGGCCGTCTCTTCACGCCGTCCGTACGTCTGGCTCTTTACGTCCACGATAGCCACGATGGGCCGTTTTGCCGCGCCGGATGGATTGTCGATCACTTCCCGTACGCGCGTTGCCAGCGTATAGGCTTCTTCGAGGCCAACCTCGCCGCGGCGGGCGCACGGAAAACGCGCGTGTGGATTGGGAACCACGCAGAGGAATCTGGTGCGCTCATTGCCCAACAGTGAGTCCGCAGTCAGGACGGACTGCGGGTCGCCCACCATCGGCGAAGATTGGCCCGTGAGCGCGCGAAACCAGACCGCTCCACGAACACCGGTATATTCGCTCATCGCGTATTCTCCTGAACTAACTTTGCTGTCCAAAGTTTGCGGAATTCCGCGGGATTCCACTGCCGCGATGCGTCGAGCGCGGCCAGGCGGCTGCGGTAAAGCGTCGCTTGCGAGCTTCGATGCACTTCAGGTACCCCTCGGAGAACGAAGCGCTGTACTGCTTCTCGAATCTCCGCAGCGTCGTCTTCCACCAGTGCGTCCGCCAAGCCGGTCGCATATCGCTGCTCACCTCCGTCTATCGCCCAGATGAGGGCACGATCGCTCGCGTCGAATTCCTCGATTCCACTTTCTTGTTCGATCACTTCGGGACCATTCAGACCCAGCCGGGCCTCGCGGGTCAGGATCACGTAACTCGCCAGGCCCGCAACCAGCGACATCCCGCCGAAGCAGCCAACCGTGCCGGCAGTAAGGCAGATGACCGGCGCGTGCTGGCGCAGCGCCAGGACTGAGTCCATTACTTCGGCAATGGCTGCCAGCCCGAGGTTGGCTTCTTGAAGCCGCACGCCCCCGGTCTCTAGCAGAAGCACCGCGCTAGTTGGCGTGCCGCTCTCACAATCGGCGCGAGCGAAATCGAGCGCGGCAGTCATTTTTTCACCCGACACCTCTCCAAGGCTGCCGCCCTGGAACGCACCTTCGAGAGCAACAACCACTGTCTGACGACCGGCAATCCTCCCTTTCATCACCACGCAGCCATCGTCCGATTGGGGCGTCACCCCTTGCATCGGCAGCCATGGGGATTCCATGCGGTCAAATGGTCCCACCAGCTCGCGCGCTGTGCCCGAGTCGAGGAGAGCGCTGACCCTTTCCCTTGCAGCCAGTTCGATAAAGCTGGCGCGCTTCGCGAAGCTCATGCCACCGCTTTTGTCATTCATTGCTCACTCGCCTCCACGGCCTGCTGAAGCCTCAGCAGGACGACGCCGGGGGTCGCGCCGGAATCGTTGATCTCAATACGCGCTGCGCCGTCGTAGCGGGTAAAGAAACGGTCGATCACCGCTTTCCAGAGCTCACCGAAGCCACCTACGCTGGTCCGGATCGAGACGCGGGAACCGCCATCGGCGGCCGGCTCCAGCAACACCTCGAGGTCGCCGGAGGCCACCACGCCCGAATGAGCTCGCTGCGGGGCCGGGCGTTTCCCCGGATAAGTCAAGACAATCTGTTCCACAAATGTTCTCCTGTTTGTTGTTGGGTCCACTTCTGGCCCCACGCGATCGCGTCGAGAAACAGAGTCGCCGCCAGCAGGTCGGCACTGCCTCCGGGTGACACGTTCAGCTCCAGAAGTTGCTGATCGAGGCGCAGCAACAGCCGTTTTCCGCTCGCCGTTCCCGCTCCGCCGGCGCGTAGCGTTGCGGCTGCTCCCGTCCTGGCGGCCGTAAGCGCGCCCTCGCCTCCGCGGTACAGCAAGCACGTGTCCTCCAGGCGGGACATGATTTCGAGAAGCGCGTCGAGCCGAGCCACGTCTTCGCATGCGCCTGCCGCGCGTCTGGCTCGCAGCGCCGGCAGACCGACCTCGACCGCATGCGGAAACCCACGGCGCGCTTCGCCGCGAGCTCCGTCGCCTCCATATCGTGCGGCAACAAGATCGCCGTGAGTGACGACGCGCGGGGCGGCTCGATCCTCGAACAGGGCGATGTCTCTCGCCATCGCCGCGATCCCGGCTGCCCGCGCGTCCGCCTGGCGCATCGCCGCCGCGGAGACCAGTAGCCCCAAGAGCCAAATCGCGCCTTTATGCGAGTTGCTCCCGTTGGTGGCTCTGAACATCGCACCCTCGGCGGCGCGCCCGATGCAGGCAAGATCCTCGCGCAGAGATTGGCTCGGCTCGCATCCTATCGACACAGCGGCCATATTGACGAAGTACGGTTCAATCGCCATCGCCGAACGGCGCATGACGGGCAGCGACAGATCGCGATGCGAACCTGAGCCCCGGCGGTCAACCAGACCCGGTTTTGGAGTAAGCTCCGCTTCGGCGATCAACGCCCACCGGCAGAGCGCGGCCATTGGGACGGCAGCCGACAATTGATCCGGACGTTTTCTCAGACTGATGCTCATTACCAGCTCCTGAAGCGGGTCGGGGGTTGATAGAGTCCGCGTGACCACGCAACCAGGTCTTCCATGCTTCGGGCGGCCAGCAATGAGCGGGTTGCCTCGCGCCGCTGAATGCCGAGATCTTCCGGATACGCGACAAGGCCGGCTTTGCGAAGCGCAGCAGTTTCCGGAGCCACGGCCTTCCGTCCAATCGGGCTGACTCCGGCCACGGCTGCCAGCGCGCGCCGGCGCTCCTCCTGGCCCTGAGCCTTATAAAGATAGGCGACTCCCTCCTCGGTCACCACATGGCTGACATCGTCACCGTAAATCATGACGGGAGCGATCGGCATCCCGGCGCGCTTGCCGACCTCGACAGCGTCGAGCGTCTCCACGAAAGCGGGCTGCCCTGCCTTCTGGAATGTCTCGACGGTTTGCACGACGAGCTTGCGTCCGCGATTGATAGCACCCTGCGGAGCCATCAGATCAAGCCACGCTGCCGAGGCATGACGGCGGCCGTGCGGGTCGTGCCCCATGTTCGGCGCGCCGCCAAAACCGGAGATCCTGCCCAGCGTGACTGTGGAAGAATTCGCGTCTCCATCCATCTGCAGGGTGGCGCCGATAAAGCAATCCACGGCGTATTGCCCAGCGAGTTGGCAGAGAACCCGGTTGGAGCGAAGACTGCCATCTCGTCCGGTGAAAAAGATATCGGGCCGCGCCGCTACATAGGCGTCCATGCCCACCTCGCTGCCGAAACAATGGATGCTCTTGACCCACCCGCTCTCGATCGCTGGAATCATAGTCGGGTGTGGATTCAGCGCCCAGTGTTCGCAGATGCGTCCACGCAGTCCGAGCGATTCGCCATAGGTAGGCAACAGGAGCTCAATCGCGGCGGTATCGAAGCCGATCCCGTGATTCAAAGAACGAACCTGATGCCGCTCGTAGATGCCGCGGATCGCCATCATCCCCATGAGGATCTGAAGATCGTCAATCTGGCGAGGGTCGCGCGTGAACAGCGGTTCGATGGCGAACGGCTCGTCGGCTTCGACGACCACGTCGATCCAAGACCCCGGAATGTCAACACGAGGCAATTCGTCGACGACCCGGTTCACCTGCACCACGACGATTCCGTCGTGGAACGCCGCTGCTTCCACGATCACTGGAGTGTCTTCCGTATTCGGACCGGTATAAATGTTGCCCTGCAGGTCGGCCTGTTCGGCGCAGACCAGGACCACGTTCGGGACCAGATCCACCAGCAAGCGCGCGTAAAGCTCAACATAGGTGTGGATCGCGCCGATCTCCAGCTTGCCGTCTTCAAGAAGCTGCGACAGCCGCAGGCTCTGCGGACCGGCGAAAGCGAAGTCGACCTTCCTTGCGATGCCTAGCTCGAACAAAGTGAGATGCTCCGGCCGGCTGATGCTCGAAATGATCAGATGGAGATCGTGGACCTTGCCTGGATCCACCGACTGAAGCGATCGCGAGAGGAAGTCCGCCTGCTTCTGATTGTCGCCCTCCAGCACGACGCGATCGCCGCTGACCATCAGGTTTTCCAGCGCGGCGATGATCTTTTCTGTTGGAAGGATCGGGCCGGACATCCAGGGCCGGATCAATTGCATCCGCCGCTGTTTCTCTGCGCGGCGGGTAGCCCAGGGAGAAGAGACCGGAGTTGGGGTTTCAGCTACTGTTGAATCGATCATGGCAGTTACCTCCGCGAACTCGCCGCGCAGCGGAAATCCACGGATTCACTCGTTTCCCGCCACTTCGCGCACAGTTGCGCGTGTGCCTCGTCCGCCTGTATCGACAAGGCCACCGCGTCCGACCCAAGCAGCAGGTGTGGAGGCAGGTCCTCCCGGTCCGCCAACTTGACGATCAGCTCCGCGACTAGCTTGGGATCGATGTTTTCGTTCCCCCAGTGGCTCTCGAGTTCGCGGAGTGCCTTCCCGACGCCCGTTTCGTATTCAGGCAAGAGCGCCGGCACGCCGGAGACGGCGAACTGGCCCCAGTTGGTGCGCATGCCGCCGGGCTCCAGCGAGCAGACTTGTACGCCAAAGGCTGCCGTCTCCTGCGCCAGAGCCTCTGCGAATCCACTCACCGCCCACTTGGCGGCGTGATAGGGCGAGTTCCCAGGCATGGTGATCCGACCGCCAACCGACGACACCTGGAAGATCACGCCGCTTCTCTGCTTCCTCATGATGGGGAGCGCGGCTCGCGTCGTATACACGACGCCGTAAAAGCAGGTGTCCACGATCGCTTTGAAATCGCCGGTGCTGAACTGTTCGAACGGCGCGAACAACCCGTATCCCGCGTTGTTCACCAAAACGTCCAATCTGCCGAACGCTTTCATCGCGGCTGCGACAGCAGCATCGGCTTCTTCGCTGTTTCGGACGTCGTGCCGCACCGGGCGCACGCTGCCACCATACCGGTCGACTAAATCTTGCAGCTCCTCGGTGCGCCGGGCAGTCGCCACCACGCGGTGACCCGCCGCCAGGGCAGCTTCCGCAATGTTCCGGCCGAGGCCGCTGGAACTGCCCGTGATCAACCAGACTTTCGTCATCAAGTTCTCCTTCTTCGCTCGACCGGCGCTTGCCTTCAGGGCAATCGAGTGACCAGCTCGAAAAAACAGCCTTTTCCGGCGCGATTTCAACGTGGAGTGCGTCCGCGCACTAAAAACAATCAGCCCACCGAGCGTCTGGGTTCGGCGAAATTGTCAACGTAAGGGCGCGATGGCAGATCACAATCAAGAGGCGTGAGTCGCGTAGCCATTGAAAACGGAACCTCCGCGCTATTGGCGCATTCCGTGCAACAGTCCAATCGCGTTATTCAAGTCAGCAAAAGGGGAGGATCAATTATGAAAATAGCCGTCGTGGGCGCATCGGGCGCTGCAGGTTCGCGGCTCACAACCGAACTATTGGGCCGTGGACATCAGGTGACTGGCGTCACCCGCGAATCCAGCCATGAAACGGGGGACGCTGCGCCGGTTCACGTTGCCGCCGACGTTCAGGACGCGGCGGCACTCGCAAAAGCGATCTCAGGCCAGGACGCCGTAATTCATTCCGTACGCTTCATCAATAGCGACCCGGACAAGGTCATTTCCGCGCTAAAAAAGGCTGCTGTAAAACGGTTGCTAGTTGTGGGCGGCGCCGGTTCTTTGCGGGTCGCCCCCGGCGTGGACTTTATCGACACGCCCGGCTTTCCGGCCGAGTACAAAGCAGAGGCACAGGCGGGGCGGGAATTTCTGAATGTCCTCCGTCGGGACGACGAACTGAACTGGACGTTTCTTTCTCCTTCAGCGAACTTCGCGCCTGGAGAGCGGACTGGTAAATTTCGGCTCGGGACCGACCAATTGCTGATCGGGGCCGACGGACAGAGCCGCATCTCCATGGAGGACTATGCAATCGCGCTGGCCGACGAAATCGAACGGCCCCGTCACATCCGGCAGCGCTTTACCGCCGGCTATTAGTCTTACGAAGGCGCACCCGCGCGCCGCACGCAGACCGTCGTCATGCGAAGCAAATTATTTTCGGCATCCCGGCATTATGGAATTGCAGCCGCGCTGGTCCTGTTCGCGATCGGGGCCACGCTCCTGCTAAAAGACAGCGCTTCAGCGGCAGGATTCATTTTCTTCTACGTAGCTGTGATCGCCGCCAGTTGGCTTGGCGGAAGATGGGCGGGAGCGCTGACGGTTCTGTTGAGCACCGCCGCCGTCGACTACTTCTTTCTGCCGCCGGTTCACTCCTTCGGGCTCCGCCACCAATCGATTCCAGTTTTCCTGGAGTTCGCGTGCTCTTCCGCCGCAATTGGTTGGTTCAGTTCCTGGCGCAGGAAAGCCGAGGAGGCGCTCACGCGCGCGCACGCTGAGGTTCAGAGACGAGTCGAAGAGCGAACCGTGGAGCTCAGAGAAAGCAACGAACAGTTGCGCGCAGAGATTGCGGAGAGACGCCGGGTGGAAGCCGCCTTTTATGAGGCGCAGACGGAGCTAGCCCGAGTAACACGGGTCAGCGCTCTGGGGGTTCTGGCCGCGTCCATTTCACACGAAGTGAACCAACCCGTGGCTGCCATGGTGGCCAACGCCGACTCTTGCAGCATGTGGTTGTCGGCCGACCCGCCCGATCTGGACGAAGCACGGGCCGCCGCGGAAGCCATCGCCCGGGAAGGCACGCGCGCCAGCGACCTCATCCGCCGGATTCGTGCGATGCTAACCAAGGCTGCCCCGGAGAGATCTGTGGTGCAGCTAAACGATGTGATTCGCGATGCCATCGCCCTCATACGAACGGCGCTCGCGAAAGGCGACGTCGCCCTGCGAACGGAATTGGCCGATCCCCTGCCTACGACCTTAGCCGACCCGGTTCAATTGCAGCAAGTCATCGTGAACCTGGCGCTGAACGGCATCGAGGCGATGCGTGGCGTCGTGGACCGGCCTCATCTGCTCATCATCCGTTCAGAGTTCAAATGCCCGGATGAATTGATGGTCGCCGTAACCGACTCCGGCGCCGGAATCCGGCCGGAAGATCTCAAGCGGATTTTCGATCCATTCTTCACGACCAAAAACCAGGGGATGGGCATGGGATTATCCATCAGCCATTCGATCATCGCCGCTCACGACGGCCGGCTGTGGGCAAGCGGCAATGACGATTATGGGGCCACGTTCCGCTTTACCTTGCCCCGGATTTGCTCCGAGAAGACTCGCCTCGAGGAATGACGTGCGGGGCTTTCGTCTGGAACCGAAGGACCGGTCAAATGGGCCTGAATTCTCTAGCGGAATCGAGACCTGCGAAACCACCCCATGAGTCGCTGCGCGCAGCGGATGCCGCATGGGAACGTTGCTCGCCGCCGGCGAGTTGCCGATCCAACTGGTCCGGCTCCATTCCCTGCGTGCGGACGGAAATCCCGAGCCGGTTCATTCGTGCCAGCAGGGTCGTTCTCGCCAGGCCCAATTTGGCAGCCGCTCCGCGGCGCCCTCCGACCACCCAATTGGTTTCACGCAGGGTCTTAAATATGTGAGCTCGCTCCGCGTCGGCAAGCGTTTTAATTGGCGCGTAGTCAGCGCCCGGTTCGACCCGATTCCGCAGAGGTTCGATTGTCCCACAACTCAACACCGGTCCCGTCGTGATGATGACGCCACGCTCGATTACGTTCTGCAGCTCCCGAATGTTGCCCGGCCAATGATGCCGTCTAAAGGCATCCATCACTTCCTCAGGTATCCTCTCGATGGACTTGCCGTGCTGCTCCGCGAGCCTTCGAACAAAATACTCAACCAGCGGCGG
Source organism: Bryobacteraceae bacterium (assembly GCA_030037375.1). Classification (GTDB taxonomy): domain Bacteria; phylum Acidobacteriota; class Terriglobia; order Bryobacterales; family Bryobacteraceae; genus Palsa-187. The sequence goes on from JASHRP010000243.1 coordinate 14,293, forward strand.
GATGTCCTCCGCGCGTTCCCGCAACGGAGGCAGAGTCATCGGAAACACATGTAACCGGTAGTAGAGATCGGCGCGAAATTTCCGATGTGCCACCATTTGCTCCAGGTTCTGATTCGTCGCCGCTATGACCCGTACGTTAACGCGCACGGTCTGGATTCCGCCGAGGCGCTCGAATTCCCTTTCCTGGAGGGCGCGCAGGAGTTTCGGCTGCAATTCGAGTGGCAGATCTCCAATCTCATCCAGAAACAGAGTTCCACGGTCGGCCAATTGAAATCGTCCGACGGTCTGCAAGACGGCTCCGGTAAAGGCGCCTTTCTCGTGGCCAAACAACTCGCTCTCCAAAAGCGCGGCGGGAATTGCCGCGCAGTTTACGGCAACAAAGCGATTCCGGCAACGAGGGCTGCGTTCGTGGATAGCGCGTGCAACGACCTCTTTACCCGTCCCCGTCTCGCCCTGAATGAGAACCGCAGAACTAAGCGGCGCAACCAGGTTTATGTTGTCCAGCACAGATCGCAACTTTGGACTGGATCCTATCAAATCAATGGGCATCGTTCCGCTCCTTTGTCTTTTGCCGTCACGCAATCAGCGAGAGGCTGCGCGTCTCAATTTCTGAGAATTTGACCTCATGCTCGCAACTCAGCGCCGGTTCGCTGGCCATCCTGTCATCTCCGCCTTCTCTTAATAGACTCCCGGATGTAAAGCGGGCAATGATTAAGCTCGATCCCGCCGGATTCACAACTGGCAAGGAACTCGATCTCCTCCTGGCCAGCCTGCGTCACATCTTTTAAATCAAGGACGATACGGCGACCAGCCGGTTCGGCCCCGATTAGTCCTTCTAATTCCGCAACGTGATCGCGATCCAGCCGTCCGCTGATAATGATCAGCACATCGCCGCTTGCGGTCCTTTCGATCCTTAGCAATCTCGCTCCTTCACTTGCCTACGAGATGCATCTCACGTGCCCTTCGTAAATCACTCAAAACACGCCCCCTGGCCACCTTTATGGGTCACAGCATTTCGGAAATTCCCGAAATGTCGTGAGTGAGGTCTAGTTCCTGAAGCGATGCTTTTCGATTCCCAGAGCCTTGATCCTGGAGTCCAAGGTGGAGGCCGGCAAGCCCAGTTTGGCGGCAGCGCCGGACCGACCGGCCACACGGCCTCGACAGGCACGTAAGGCCAACTCAATCATTTCCTTCTCCTGCCTGGCAAGGGTCGTAGGCAGTTTGTCAGGGCCGCCTGGAACGGCCGCCGGCGATTGCGAGGAAAGCCAACCTTCGTCGACTGAAAACGTCTCGCTGTCGCTGACAATAACGGATCGTTCAATGACGTTTTGAAGCTCCCGAATGTTGCCGGGCCACGAGTACGCCTGCAGGAGCTCAAGGCTCCTGTTGTTCACCGCGTTGAAGGTTTTTCCGGAGCGGCGCCCGTACCGGCCGAGAAAGTAGGCAACTAATAACGGTATGTCTTCTGTTCGATCGCGCAACGCGGGCACCTTGATCGGAAACACATTGAGGCGATAGAACAAATCGCTGCGGAATCGACCCTCCCTGATCGCGGCATCGAGGTCGCGGTTCGTGGCGGCGATCACTCGCACATCGCACGGGATAACCGCGGTGCCGCCGATCCGTTCGAATTCACGCTCCTGGAGAACTCGCAGCAGTGCGATTTGCGCCTCGGCTGGAAGTTCTCCCACCTCGTCAAGAAATAGGGTGCCTTTCGTCGCCAGCTCGAAGCGTCCGAGGCGCCGCTGCGTCGCTCCAGTGAAGGCTCCTTTTTCGTACCCGAACAGTTCAGAGGCGATCAGGTCGGGGGGGATCGCCGCACAATTCACGCTGACAAACGGGCCGGCGGCCCGCCCGGAACGCCGGTGGATCGCGCGCGCGACGAGTTCTTTGCCGGTACCGGTCTCGCCCGTAATGAGGACACTGGAGTCGGTTGGAGCGACTCTTGAGATGCGCAAAATCACTTGCTGCAAAGATTCCGAAGCGCCGACTATCTCCTCGAACATCGACACCTTTTCGACTTCTTCCCGCAACGACACGTTTTCGTTCTTAAGTAGCTCCTCGGCAGCTTTGCGCTCTTCGATGTCGGTGCCCAACGAACACCATCGGACGATATCCCCGCTTTCATTCCTGATCGGCGCGACATTAACAAGAAACCAACGATACTGCTGGTCCTTCCTACGGCGTTGCCTTAGCTCCAGGGCAAACGGTTGTCCGTTGGCGAACCCGGCCGCGTAGGTGAGTAGTATTTGTTTAAGATCGTCCGGATGAGTCAACCTGACGGTTGCATTCCGATGAGTGAAATCCTCCACGACGAATCCTGCGTAGTCGATCATGGCCTTGTTTATATACAGGAGAGTTCCGCCGGCGTCGCATACCCCGATCGTTTGCGGAATCATATCGATCAAGTGGCGAAGCTCTGCGTCGAGTTCGTCCGATCGCGGTTGCTTCGGAGGCCCCCCCGACCAGGCCCTTTGCGCGTGTTGAATCCGCTCCCGAATGTAGTTGACTACAAGTTGTTCGTACGCTTCTGGGTCACTATAGTACAGACTCAGGCCGGCCCAGGTGCCTGCGTCCGACATGAGCGGAATGGAAATGTTCGAAGTCAAACCAGAGCGCCGAATTGCAGGCTGCATCGGCGCGAAGTCTGGATGGGCGGCTATATCCCGAATCCAATAGGGTGTGCCTTGACGTATAGAGACGCTGACCGGTTCTTCGTAACTTTCGTGGTCTAACGCACGCCTCAAGTCTTCGACGAAATCTGGATCGCTCCCGGAATAGCCAGCCACTTGGTTAACGCGGCTGCCGCAGGAAGCATAGCCGAACCACGCCAACTGAAATAGTCCCAACCCGACGAGTCGATCGCAGATCGACTGGAAGAGTTGCCGCTCACTCAGAGCGTACGGGGCTTCCGTGACACAGACCGACAGCGTCCGCGCGACCCGATAGTAATTTTCGCGTTGACGGTCGAGGCTCACAACCCAATCCTACCCGGCAAAGCCGGAACCACACAAGAGAGGCAACGACGCCAGAGCGGGTACTGATCGAATGACCTAGCTTCAGGGGGAGGCATAGCCGCGAATCCTTGTTTCATTCGCGCCGCCACACCTCCGTGCCAATATCGATGAGACAGAATCCGGGGCCATAATTACAGAGCAGGGCGGCCAGGAGAATCACCGTGAGCGAAGCCAAAAGTGCGATTCCTTTTGCAGCCAGTTATCCGGATTCGGAAGTTCCGGCCAAAGCGCAGCGGCGCAAGTTCAGCGCCGAGGATAAGCAGCGGATTCTGGAGGAAATCGACCATGCTGCCGCGCATGGCGGAATCGGGGCCCGGTCAGTTGTATCTGTACCAGCAGTTTTGAGCTTAGATGGGGGGCGAAAAACACTTGACGCTCGCAGGGCTTTCAGGGATGGTGTGACAGGTGCTGACGGAAACGCAGGCCGCCTGATAATCCGCAAGCCCATGTTGCGCCGTCTGGCTCACGTACTCAGTATCAAGATTACTGATCGAGGTTCTTCCGGCGTGCCATGGTTTTGGCACCCCGCCGACAGGGCCCGGTTGAAGTGCGGCGAGCTCACGCGTCGATCTCATTTGCTGAAGGAGAGAATAGCATGACTTGGAGAACATCGACCGTTTTTGCCTTCGTTGGCTGCCTTACTTTGAACGCGAGCTTTGCTTTCTTACACGCGCAAGGCGTGGCAAGTGCTCGTATCTCTGGGACCTTGACCGATGAGTCTGGAGCCGTTCTGGTAGGCGCCGCTGTCCAAGCGACGAATGTGGAAACCGGCGGCCTAGCGTCAACGATCTCGGATTCGGGAGGGCGATTCGCCATCGCCAACTTGGCCATTGGCTCCTACGACATTCGGGCTTCCAGCCAGGGCTTTAATCCCCTTGTTCGCTCCTCGGTCGTGCTCACTGTAGGCGCCGA
>JASHRP010000021.1 GCA_030037375.1 Bryobacteraceae bacterium
AGCTTAATGGCAGATGTGAGCTCTGGAACGGCCTCCGGATGAAGCTGCGCCACCAGATAACGGATCATATCGGCCGCCGTCGACCGGATGGCCCCCGCCGGGGCCAACGCGTCGAGGCTCCATTCGGGAATCAGTTCGTGCCGCCAGTCGTAACCGCGCATCATGCGGCCCTTCTGGTCCTCCGAAAGCGAAAGGACCGTGTCGTTCATGCCCAGCGGACCGGTCACCTCCCGGCGAAGCAATTCCTCGTAGGTGAGGCCGGCTCGCATGGCTAGAGCTTGCCCAAGCAAGGCCATTCCAAGATTGCTATACCGGAACTCCGCGTCGTCGGGCCTCGCCACGCCGTTCTTCCTCAGGTAGGCGAAAAGGTCGCGCTGGTGGTAGTTCGCCGCCGGATCCGGCGCGCCGTCCGCATCCAAGTTGTCAGGCATCGGCGGCAATCCCGAATGATGCGTTGCAAGATCCAGGAGCGTGATCTCGCGGCCAGCAGGCTCTTCGACTGTCCCCGGCGGGAGCAACTCCCGCACAGGTTGATCGAGCCGCACCAGCCTTTGCCCCACCATTCTCGCAAGAATCAATCCCGTGAACGTCTTGGTGATGGAGCCGAGCATGTAGATCGAATCCGGATGTCCGGTTCCATAAGTGAGGATTTTGGCCTGCCGATTTCGCCACACGCCGAGAGTGACGCCCGGCGGCGGGTACCACGCCAAAGCACCGTCGCCCGTAAGCGCGGGCGCCATATCGCGATCAAGAACCGCAGGCAGCTCGTCGGGGCTCACCGGCGGTATCGCGGCATCGTACTTCGGCGCGGGAATTGTCGGCGCAGATCCTCCGCCAAGACCCACAGCAAATCCGGGGAGTGCGTTCAGTGCGAGTATGCTTACGCCCAGCGCGGCGCCGACGGCCGCGACCTTGGCGAGGAACAACGTCCGCGCCTTCACGGGTAGCGGCGACAGCACCAGCACGTCGCGTCGATCGGGGAACATCGAATCCCAACTGATCACGGCGAACAATCCCACGGTCAGCATGGTGGTGGCGATTAGGAAGTGCTCCATCGTCCAAGTGGCGATTAATCCGACTTCAGGCGGTTGTCCGGAACTGCTGCCTCCCATGAGAACCGCCAAAGCGAGGCCTGCGCTGAGCCAAATCAGGATCGCGGCAAAACGCCCTAGGAGGCGATTGATATCGCCCTGCGCGGAAGCGGAAAGCAGTTCCAGATCCACCATCCGGAAGAGGAACTGGCGGTAAAGCACTCGGAATTGGATCTTGTTCATGCCAGGATCAAATCCGCGATCTCGCGGGAAATGGCTCCCGTATCCTGCTCCACCGCGAGTTGCGAAAAGATCTCTTCAAGCGTCGGCAGCGCCATCAGCGACCGCAGATGCTCGATCGAATCGTCCGCGACCAGCTTCCCGCGATGCAGGATTACGATGTGTGAGCAGACGCGCTCCACCGTTTCGAGCTCGTGGGAGCTGAACAGCACCACCTTGCCGCGCGCGGCGAGTTCCTGAATGAGACTTCGCATCACCAGCGCTGAGCCGACATCGAGCCCGGAAAAAGGCTCGTCCAGCAACACCAGCTCTGGGTTATGCATCAGTGCCGCCGAAAGCAGGATTTTCTGCCGCATGCCTTTCGAGTACGAGGAAATCGGAAGGTGCCGGTCGCCGTGCAGGGAGAACAGCCGCAGCAGGCCGTCGATGCGTTCCGCCGTGGGCTTATCCGGGAGATTTCGCAATTGGCCGACCATGGTCAGATATTCGAGGCCGGTCAGGTGCGCGTAGAGATGCGGCTCCTCCGGCACGTAGCCCATGCGCTGCTTGAACCCAATCGGGTCGGACTGAATCCGTTGGCCTTGGAACAGGATCTGGCCGTCGGTCGGCTCGATCAGGCCGGTGATCATCTTCATGGTGGTGGATTTTCCGGATCCGTTCGGCCCCAGGTACCCGGTCACTTCCCCCGGGCGGGCCGTGAAGCTGACATCCTGAACCGCGGGAATCCCGGAAAAGCTCTTCGAAACGTGGCGAAGTTCCAGCATAGGTGGCATTATCTTATCACCCTATGTAGTGCTCTACAATATGCCGCGCATGCTAATATTGGCGTTTAAGCAGCATGGCCGGGCCGCCGCTGAATCTCGTCGCGATCTACCCCGGTTCATTTGACCCGATTACCAACGGGCACCTGGATTTGATATCTCGCGGCAGCCGTTTAGTGAGTCGGCTGATCGTGGCGGTGCTGCGGAACGAAGATAAGCGCCCGCTGTTCAGCGTCGAGGAACGGATGGAGATGTTGAGGGAAGCGGTGGGTGATTACGCAAACGTCGAAGTTAGTTCCTTTGACGGCTTGCTGGTGGATTTCGCCGCGGCTCAAGGAGCGAACTTGATCATCCGGGGGATCCGGGCGATTTCGGATTACGAGCATGAGCTCCAGATGGCGCTAATGAACCGGCGGCTGCGCCCGGAGCTCGAGACGGCATTTTTAATGGCGGGTGAGGCGTATTCGTTCATCAGCTCCCGCTTGGTGAAGCAGGTGGTGGCTCTGGGCGGCGATGTGACAGGATTGGTGCCGCCGCTGGTGGCGGCTCGGCTCAAGGGCCGGTACGCCGTGCCGACCGCGTAATCCGCGCGGCGCGCGTTTAGAATTTCGAGAGGCTTATGCAAACCGTACAAGAGTTGGCGCAACGAATCTCGCTAATCAGCGAGTCTTCCACCATGAAGGTCGCCGCCGAGGCCGACCGGCTGAGGCGTGAAGGAATCGATGTAGTCGATTTCAGCGCGGGTGAGCCCGATTTTCCGACGCCGGACAACGTCAAGCGCGCGGCGATACAGGCGCTTGACGCAAACTTCACCAAGTACACTCCTGTCAGCGGTACCGTCGAGCTCAAGCAGGCGATCTGCGATCACCACAAGCGTATGTACGGCACGTCATATACGGCCAAAGAGTGCATCGCGACCATGGGCGGCAAGCACGCCATCTTCAATCTCACCCAAGCTCTGCTCGACCCCGGCGACGAAGTGATTATTCCGGTTCCCTACTGGGTGACTTTCAAGGATGTAGTCAATTACGCGGGTGGGAAGTGCGTATTCGTCGATACCGATGAGCAGGAGGGCTTCTCGCTCAAGGCCTCCAGTGTGGAACGCGCGATCACTCCCAAGACGCGGATGATCATCCTCAATTCGCCTTCGAACCCGAGCGGCGCGTTGTTTGAGCGGAGTGAGCTGGAGCGCGTCTTCCGCATTGCCAAGGACAAAGGCATTTGGATCCTGGCGGACGAATGCTACGAACGCTTTCTCTATTCGAGCGAGCCATTTTCGCTGGCGTCTTTGCCGGGCGCAAAGGACACCGTTGTCGTCGCCGGCTCGCTCTCAAAGACCTACGCCATGACCGGATGGCGCATGGGATTTGTGCTCGGGCCCGCGGCCGTGGTTGCGGGAATCAACAAACTCCAAAGCCACGCGACTTCGAATCCGAACTCGATCACACAGAAGGCTGCGATTGAAGCTCTGAACGGTCCGCAGGATTCGGTCGCGGCGATGCTCGCCGAATATCGCAAGCGCCGCGAGTACGTGATGGAGCGTCTTCGCAAAATGCCGGGGGTCAAGACGCAGACTCCGCAGGGCGCGTTCTACGCGTATCCGAACGTCAGCGCGGCGTTCACCGGCGGCATCAAGAGCGCATTCGATTTCTCGGAGAAGCTGCTGGCGGAAGAGCACGTCGCGCTGGTGCCCGGCGAAGCTTTCGGTACTACCGACCACATCCGCATTTCTTACGCGACCTCGATGAAAGAGCTGCAACGCGGTCTCGATCGCCTGCAGCGCTTCATCGCCGCGCGCGTGTAATGCCGCTTCAGCAATTGAAGCCGCGGTTCCTCGAGAAAGTTTGGGGATCCGAACGCCTGGAGCCGTGGTTCAGCAGCCACGGTAAGAAAATCGGCGAGGTCTGGTTCGAAGGCCCGGAGCTTCCGCTGCTGGTCAAATTCCTGTTCACCTCGCAGAAGTTATCGGTACAGGTGCATCCTGACGACGACCACGCAGCCAAACATCATCAAAGCCGGGGCAAGACGGAGATGTGGCACGTGCTCGCGGCCGAGCCCGGAGCTTCGATCGCCGCGGGATTCCGCGACTCCCTTTCCGCGGATCGCTTGCGCCACGCGGCTTTCTCAGGCGAGATCGAGAAGTTGCTCGCATGGCACGAAGCCTCGCCGGGAGACACGTTCTTTATTCCCGCGGGAACCGTGCATGCGATCGGCAGCGGGCTGGTCCTGTGCGAGATCCAGCAATATTCCGATATAACCTATCGTCTGTACGACTACGGCCGCCCGCGCGAATTGCACATCGAGCAATCGCTGGCGGTGAGCCGGCGCGGGCCGCACGCCGCGCGCGTCGAGGTGGTCAGCGAAGAGCTCGTCTCCTGCGCGCATTTCACCGTAGGACGGCGCGAAGTCAGGGGCCATAGCCAGTTCGCGGCCTCACCGCTTCGCTTTGCTCTGCTGATCGTCATCGCGGGATCCGGCCAACTCGATGGTGCACGTGTGCACGCAGGCGAAGTCTGGTACCTGCCGCCGGGGACTACCCCCATCGGAGTGACCGGCGATCTCACCCTTTTGTGGGCATCTAACACGTAATTTTCCTCTCCTCCTTAGTACGGATTTTTCCCTCCCAGCCGATCTATGGGATAAGCGCTGCATGCAATCGAAACATTGCGTAGCAAGTGGCAGGTTGGTCTGCCGCACGAGGGAAGAGACGCAAGGAAAGAGAAGGTTATGAAAGGACTTTGGACGGTCGCTCTATTCGCCGCGACATTGGCAACTCCGCTCATGTCGGGCCAGACCATTGACGGAGATGTGGTTGGAACCGTTTTCGACGTGACTGGAGCCGTCGTCGCGAACGCCACCGTAGGACTGCAGAACGATGCGACCACGGTAAAGAACGTGGTCAAAACCGGCGCCGACGGAACGTATCGGGTCAGCAACGTGCCGATCGGAGGCTACACGGTAACGGTCGATGCACCCAGCTTCGCGAGCTCCGTAGTCAAGAATGTCCAAGTCGAGTTGAACAAGACCACCACGGTCAACCCGGTGCTCCAGCCGGCTGCAGTGAAGTCGGAGGTGACTGTCGCCGACGCGCCCGTACTGTTGAATACAACCACCGCGCAGATCGAGTCCGTTTATCCGGAGCGCGAGGTCGCGAACCTGGCGATCGCCACCAACGCGGTCAATGCCGCGTTGAATCTGTCTCTGTTGAGCGGCGGCGTAGCCAGCTCCGGTGGCGTTGGCGACGGCAGCGGTCCAGCCGTGGGTGGACAGCGCCCGCGCGCCAACGACTTCACCGTGGAAGGCGTGGATGACAATCGCAAGGACACCACCGGCCCAACGACGCTAGTGGCTAGCGATGCCGTCGCCGAGTTTACTTTGCTCCAGAATCAGTACAGCGCCGAGTTTGGACACTCCGCCGGCGGCCAGTTCAACACTGTGATCAAGAACGGGACCAACGACGTCCATGGTTCCGTGTTTGAGTATCTTTTGAACCGCCATTTGAACGCGGTCGATCAAGCGCTGGCGCGTCAGGGAATCCTCTCCAACCCGCGCTATGACAACAACCGGTTCGGAGGCGAAGCGGGCGGTCCGATCCGCAAGAATTCTCTTTTCTATTACGGGCTGTATGAGTACAATCCAGTCGGCTACGCCAGCACTGTTTCTCAAGCAATCGACGCCCCGACGGCCGCGGGCTACCAGATCCTCGCAAACACGCCCGGGGTTTCGCAGACCAACTTGAGCGTGCTCGAAAAATATCTTCCGGCAGCGCCCGTGCAGAACGACGGCACGACGACCGTGGGCTCCGTGACCGTTCCGCTGGGCATCTCGCCGGTTCTGGCTCCCAGCTACTACAACTATCAGAATTGGCTCGGCTCGATCGACTATACGATTTCCCCGTCGGACCAGTTGCGCACGCGCTATATCAGCAACCGGCTATCGGAGATCGATACAAACGCGAGTCTTCCCGCCTTCTGGACACCCAAGCTGACCACCAGCGAGCTTGCTTCCCTTTCCGAGTTCCACACTTTCCACCCGCATCTGCTGAATGAGATGCGATTGGCGTTCAATCGCTATAACGCGAATACGCCTCTGCCGAATATGCAATACCCGGGACTCGATCAGTTCCCCAACATCGTCATTTACGGCGACCTGGGTGTGCAACTCGGTCCGGATCCGAACGCCCCGCAAGCAACCGTCCAAAGCACCTATGAATTCATCGATAACCTGAGCTGGGTCAAGGGCCGCCACGACATAAAGTTCGGCGTCGATTTGCGCGACCAAATCGCGGCCAGCACGTTTATCGAATATGAGCGTGGAGATTACGAATATCTCAGCATGGCTCCCTTTCTGCTGGACCAGGTTCCCGACTATAAAGTGCAGCGCAGCGTCGGAAGCATGCCGTACTCGGGTAATGCCAATGGCTACTATGCGTTCGTGAACGATAACTGGAGGGTTCTGAACAACCTCAGCCTGAACCTCGGAGTGCGCTACGAATACAACGGCGTGTCGCAATCGATGAGGGATTTTGCGTTGAACAGCGTGGCGGACGTGCCGGGAGTGCTTTCCTTCTTCGCCCCGCAAGCGCAAAAGCTCAACTTCGCGCCGCGTTTCGGATTCGCTTACTCGCCCGGGCGCAAGGCGACCACGTCCATTCGCGGCGGATTCGGGATCGGGTATGACCCAATCTTCGACAACATCGGGATGAACGTGCGCCCGCCCGAAGATACCTCGTTGATCCAGAGCGTTCCGAACGCTCCGAATTTCCTCGCCAATGGCGGAATTCTGCCAACCACGCTTCCTCCGAACCCGACCGTGGCACAGCTTCGCGCTGCGACCACCGGCTGGCTCCCGAATCAGATGCTGGGATACGCGATGAACTGGAGCCTCGGCGTGCAACACGAGTTTGCCCATGACTACACGCTCGAGGTGCGTTACCTCGGAACCAAAGGCGTGCACTTGCTCGAGCAGACCGAACTGAACCGGGACGCGGTCGTGACCCCATCGCTATATTTACCGACTTATCTCGAAGCGCCTTCCCAAGCGACACTCAACAGCCTGCCGGTGACGTTGGCTCAGTTAACCGCTCTCAAGGCTTCCAACAATCCCCTTGCTCCTTACGGATTCACCAGCACCATCACTTCCTACGAGCCGCTGGGAAATTCGATCTACGACGGTTTAGTCACCGAGTTGAAGAAGAGATTTTCCCGCCATCTGATGTTCCAGGGCGACTACACCTGGAGCCATCTCCGTGACGACAGCGACGCCGAGGTAAACACCACGGCACTCTCACCCCGCCGGCCGCAGGACTTCGGAAATCTAAAGTCGGAATGGGCCGATTCAGCCCTGGATCGCCGCAATCGCGCCACAGCCATGTGGATCTATGACACGCCTTGGTTTGCGCAAGCGCCGAACCGGTTCCTTCGCAATGCCTTAGGCGGATATCAGCTCAGCGGCAGCTATATCGTCGAATCTCCCGAGATGGTCACGCCGCAGGGCGGCATCGATGCCAACCTGAACAGCGATACGGTCTCAGACCGGACGATTGTGAATCCGAATGGAATTCCCGGAACAGGAACCGGGGCGACCGCCCTAAAGAATAGCTCCGGCGCGACTGTCGCTTATCTCGCCAGCAACCCCAACGCCCAATACATCACCGCGGAGTCAGGGGCGCTTGCCGACGCCGGCCGGAACACGCTCGCGACGCCGCGCATCAACAACTGGGATCTGACGGCGGCAAAGAGCTTCTCCATTCGAGAGCGATATACGCTGCAATTCCGCGCGGACTTCTTCAACGCCTTCAATCACCCGCAGTACACGCCGGGCGTTCTCGACGATATCAGCCCTGTAAACCGCTCCAGCAGCGTCCTGCCGACCACTTACCTGATGCCGCAAAATCCGCTTTTCGCGCAGTGGAATCAGGTGTTCAGCAGCAACCCGCGCTATATTCAGCTCGGCGTGAAGTTTAGGTTCTAGGCTTAGCCGCGCAAAACGGAGCGCTCCGCGCCCTTTGCGCTCCTAGGAAAAGAACATCTTCCACGCGGTCACGGTCAGCGCGTGGGTCACCATCGATGCGCGGATGCTGCGGGCTTGGCGAAACGCCAGCCCGTAGAACACTCCCGCGACCGTGGCCATTGCCACCATCTGCCAGTTAGGGAATGCGTGCAGCCATAGATGGGCGAGACCGAATAAGATGGACGCGAACGCAAGCCCTATCCATTCGCTCTTGAGCCACGTGCCGATCCATTGCTGCAACAAGCCTCGGAAAAAAAATTCTTCTCCCAGCGCCAGCACCCATAGCACGCCAAAAAAGGTACCCACGGCCAGGACGAGCAGCTTGATCGTCCCTGAGTGGGGCGCATGCGGCGATCCGAATTTCACCATCCACCCCGCGAACGCCGCCACTGGCAGAAACAACCCAAAATAGGCCAAGCCGATGACCCATTCTTCGCGCCGAGGCCAAAAACCGAATCCGACCCCCTTCATCCTCCGCACGCTCAGCATTGCGAACGCGCCGGTGCGGATCCACATCACCTTGCCCAGCACGTCGAGCTGCAGCTTCGGATACGGGTCGATGTATTCAGTGCGCTCGAAGTTGGCCAGATAGACCGCCGCCATCAGCAGGACGAACAGCAGGTCTGTGGCGGGCGTATGGGGCAATAGCACGTACCAGAACGAAACCACGCCGGCGAGCAACGCAATGATCCCTAGCGATTGCCATCGGAAGAACCCAAACTCGAGCCCGGCCGCCGTGTACGGCGCGACCGCGGCCAGCGTTAACACCGCCGCAACGCCGGCAGGCGAAAGTTTTTCGAGGCGCGCCCTCCAGCGTTCCACCCCCAGCACGAAGTAAAACGTGGCTTCGAGGAGAAATGCGGGTAGCGCCGCTGCCGCCAGATTGAGCGGGATATGGTTCTGCTCAGAGTAAAAGTAAGCCGCGATGATGGAGCCCACCCACAGCAGCGCCAGCGACCCCATCCACTTCATCCTAACCCACGTCCTTGCCGTGAGGGCTATCGTTTTGCGTAACCATTTCTAAAGTGGCGAGTATTGCAGAGTGATAACCGTGGGCGCGGACGACAACGCTTTGATGGCGCGCGTGAGCGCCGGAGAACTATCCAAGCTCGCGGTGTTGTTTGAGCGCCACCATCGCGGTCTGTTCCGGTACTTCGTTTCTCTCAACCGCGACCGGCAGCTCTCCGAGGATTTGGTGCAGGATGTTTTTTCCCGAATGTTGCGATACCGTTCGAGCTATGACCCCACCAGGGCGTTTACCGCCTGGATGTATCAGATTGCGCGCCGCGCCAACCTCGACCGGGCCCGGGACAAACGGGCGGAGGTGGTGGGAATCGAAGAGTTCACCGGGCGGAGTCTGGAGCCCGCATCCGCCGCGCCCGGTCCGGAAGAGAACGCCTCCGCGAGTCAGAATCTCGGCCTGCTCCGGCGGGCGCTGGATCTGCTGCCTGCGGACAAGCGCGAGATCCTGATTCTCAGCCGGTTTGAGGAGATGAAGTATGAGGACATCGCCGCCGTTCTCGGTTGCGAAGTGGGAGCGGTGAAAGTCCGGGTGTATCGCGCCATGCGCGCGCTCGAGCAAATCTACTTTGGGTTGGAGAAGGGGAAGGCATCATGACGTGCGAGGAAATCAAGCCGCTGCTGGCGGAGTCCTGGGCCGGGACGCTCAACGCGCAAGATAGCGCCGCGCTGGAGCAGCACCTGAGCGTGTGTGAACTCTGCCGCGCCGAATCCGCGAGGCTCGCGGAGTTGTGGCGCGGATTATCGCTGCTGCCGGCCGACGAGCCGGGCGCGGGGGTGAGAGAGCGTTTCTACGAATCTTTCTCCGCGTATCGCGACGGAGTGCAGTATCAGGAGACATCCGCGCATCGCCGCCAGACAAGCGCGCGCCAAACGCTTTTGCGAATCGCCGCCGGGCTCGCGCTCGTTATCGGCGGAGCCGGACTCGGGTACGGATTGCGGTCGAACCAAGCTTCAGCCGGGGAGATCACGCAGCTTCGCGCGGAGGTGGGCAGCATGCGCCAACTGGTCACATTGTCTCTTTTGCAGCAGCAATCCGCGAGCGAACGGCTCCGCGGCGTGAGCTGGGCCTATCGCGCGGAGCCTTCCGATACTGAAGTTCTGGACGCGCTGGTCGCGGCGGTAAATCACGACACTAACGTCAATGTGCGGCTGGCGGCGGTCGACGCTCTCCGCACGTTTGGCGCGAATGGCGCGGCTCGGGAAGCCGTGAAGCAGGCTTTGTCCGGAGAGACCGCGCCGATTGTCCAAGTGGCGCTGATCGATCTTTTAGTGGATTTGAAGGAGACAGGCGCCGCGCCCCAGTTGCAGCGGGTGGCGTCCGACAACGCGGCGGATCTGGGTGTAAGGCAGCGCGCTCAGTGGGCTTTGGAGAGATTGCAATGAGAACATTTAACACTTTCCTGATGGCGGCAACGGCCGTCGCGGCGCTGGCCGTAGCGCAGGATACCGCGCAGCATCTGGTGGTTCCCTTCACGGATCCCGCCGCGCAACATAAGCTCGAAGTGACGCTGCCGATGGCCAGCATCACGGTTCGTGGAACGCAACGGAGGGATGCGGCGATCGACTACGACTATCGCGACGGCGTGTCGCCCCGCCGCGGCAGCCAAGCGCCCCCGCCGGGAATGCATCGCATCGGAGGGGCGAACGCACTGGACGTGACGCAGGACGGTAACGTAGTCCGTATCACGGGCGGATTCATGGGCGTGCGCGACGCCACCATCGAGGTTCCGGCGCAGACCTCGGTGACCATTTCCTCCGGCGTGGGAGGAAAGATTTCCGTGGAAAACGTGTCCGGCGAGATCGAAGTAAGCGATGTGAACGGGCAGATCGTGATCATAAACGCCTCCGGGCCGGTCGTGGCGCAGTCAACCAACGGGAACATCACCGCGTCGATTTCGAGAATCCTGCCCGACAAGAACATGAGTTTCTCCACCTTCAACGGCGACATCGATCTCACCCTGCCCGCGGACGCTAAGGCGACGCTGAAGGGCCGCGCGGATAACGGCGATATCTTCACGGATTTCGATGTGAAGCTGGAGCCGCGAACTATTCAGCCTTCGGCTACCCAACCACCACAGCCGCCGCAACCGCCACAGCCACCGCTTCCGCCCAACGCATCGCAGGCTGACCGGGATCGGGCCAGAGCGGAGCGAGATAAGGCGAGAGCACAAGAGCGCGCCAATCGGGAGAAGGAGCGCCGCAGCGACGGCTATGTGCAAGGCACCATCAACGGCGGCGGCCCTGAAATTCAGTTCACGACGTTCAATGGCCGCATTCTGATTCATAAGAAGTAGCTGTCTCCCGCGAGAGTAAAACGACCAGGGTAAAATGAGCACCGATGCCATCCTTCCCCGGCGTGGACTACCTGCGCATCGATTCCCTGTTCAGTGAACAAGAGCTGCTGGTGCGGCGGACGGCTCGTCAGTTCGTGGATGACCGCGTCCTTCCACTGATCCGCGACTGCTTCCGCGAAGCTCGCTTTCCTTCCGAGTTGATCCCCGAGATGGGCCGTCTGGGATTCTTCGGCGCGAACCTTGAAGGATACGGCTGCCTGGGCCTAAACAACGTCGAGTACGGGCTGATCATGCAGGAGCTGGAACGCGGCGATTCCGGCCTCCGCAGCTTTGTCAGCGTGCAGGGCGCTCTGGTGATGTATTCGATCCTGACGTACGGCAGCGACGAGCAGAAACGTCATTGGCTGCCGCGCCTTCAGAGCGGGGATGCGATTGGCTGCTTCGGGCTGACGGAGCCCGGCTTCGGCTCGAATCCCGCCGGTATGCTTACCAAAGCCCGGCGCGAGGGCTCTGAATGGATCCTCGACGGCGAGAAAACCTGGATCACTAACGGGTCCATCGCGGATGTCGCCATTGTTTGGGCTCGCACCGAAGACGGAATCCGCGGATTCCTGGTCGAGAACGGCGTTCCGGGGTTTGGAGCACAGGAGATTCACGGGAAGCTCTCCATGCGTGCTTCGGTAACGGCAAGCCTGAGTCTTCGCGGGTGCCGCGTTCCCGAGGGCGCCATGCTGCCTGGCGCGAAAGGGCTTAAGGCTGCTCTCGCTTGCCTGACGCAAGCTCGCTACGGGATTGGGTGGGGTGTGATCGGCGCGGCGATGGATTGTTATGAGGCTGCACGCTCATACTCCGTGCTGCGCAAGCAGTTCGACGACCGGCCGATCGCCTCTCACCAATTGGTGCAGGAGAAGCTCGCCTGGATGATCACGGAAATCACCAAGGCGCAACTGCTGGCTCTGCAAGTCGGGCGCTTGAAGGATCAAGGCAAGGCCGAGCCGGCCCACGTCTCGATGCTCAAACGCAACAATGCGGCCATGGCGCTCGATTGCGCGCGCCTCTCGCGGGACTTGGCCGGCGCGAATGGAATCATGGAGGAGTACCCCGCGATGCGCCACATGTGCAACCTCGAAACGGTCAAGACTTACGAAGGGACCGACCACATCCATGCGCTGGTCATCGGCGAGCGTGTCACCGGTATCGCGGCATACAAATAACCGGGCCGTGGTAGCATTGTAAGGGTAAGATTTATGGGCATTCTGCTGACTGTCATTCACTACGTCGTTTGTATCTTTTTGATTATCGTGGTGCTCCTGCAAAGCGGCAAGGCGGCTGACTTGGCGGGAGCGTTCGGCGGAATGGGTTCGCAGACCGTTTTCGGGCCGCGCGGATCGGCGACGGTGCTCTCCAAGGCGACCACAATCTCGGCCATCGTTTTCATGCTCACGTCGCTGGGCTTGTCGATTGTGGCTACTCATGGGAGCAAGGCCGGATCGACGATCTTCGATAAGAAGGCCGCTCCCACGCAGCAGCAAAAGGGCGTGCCGCAGCCCGGTTCTACGGTTCCCCTCACCATGACCCCGATCAATCCGGATGGTACCAAGGGAACGCCGCAGACCGTGCCTGCGCCAGTGGTACCGGCAAACCAGGTACCGCAGCCGCCCTCCAGGTAGGGTTCGAATTGCGGAGATGGCGGAATTGGCAGACGCACTAGCTTGAGGTGCTAGCGGGTAACACCGTGGGGGTTCAAGTCCCCCTCTCCGCACCAAAAAACATCACGTAGTTTCATTAGTTTATGGCCTCCTTTTTTGTGTGAGTTTTTGTAACCGGAAAGGTAGCTGGCGCAACCTGGAAGTGTGCCGCCATCAGCCGGTCAATATTGTCCTGAGGCCCTTTTGCCCACTTTCTTAGCTGCTCGGTTTCATCTCAAGGGTGCGAAGGAATCAGTGTCCAGATCGTCGGAGCCCAAAGGCCCGCTCTTTTCGTATTCCGTCGACGAAACCCGACGCGCACCGACGCCACGCGCGAAACAATCTCTGCCCGCCTCAATGGTGGATGGGCTGTTCACGCTGGTGTAATTCGAGGCGCTGCTGAACACACTGGCCGAGGACTTCTCTCTTGGCCCGTAAGCGCCTATCATGAATTAGCGCCGCTTACGGGAACCGAACGGGCATGGCGGCAGTTCAGTTCGTCTTCATCGAAGGGAATGAGACATGCCCACGCCCCTGGGAACCGAGCCGGTCGAGACGAAGGTGGCACCTTTCGCTTGCTCTCGGGCGGCAGCAGCCGTCTTCTTGAGAGCGGTCTCGATGGAAGATCGGGACGTGCGCCGAACAATCGGTTCGACCATCCAGCGGAGGCCCGAAGGAATGTCTCGGCTGAGTGCGATCGCTTCCAGCTCAATGTAGACGCCCGAGTCTGCCTCCTCGAACCGGGCAGCGCTATACAGCCGCCAGATCATACCGGAGCCGTGATCCTCCGGCAGAAGACGGCTGGAGGCTGCGCCGTAGTCGCTGACCTCCTGAATTCGCGTTGCCTCGCTCACGCTGTAGCAGCGCTTTTCGTCCAGGCATGCGAGGGAGTTTCGGAAATCGACATCTAGCGCCTCTTTGGTGAAGAAGGACTTGTTCATCATCACCAGGGAAAAACGCTCTTGCCTGTTGTCGGCCGGCGCGGCTCGAGACTCGACGATGTTCGGCGCATAAACCTTCTTGTAATCGCTATAATCGCGGACTACGTTAAGAACGTCAGTCAGCGCCACGTTCGGAATAAAAACGACGCCAACCCAATCATGGATCAAGCCAGATGGAACCTCCACCGGGGCGCGCGGGGCAGCCGGGAAGACGAGAATTTCGCCATTCCGCAAGCGCAGCTTGTCGTTGGCATTCGCGTCGATTGACAGGAACGGCCCGCCTTCGCTCAGGCATTTTTGGTCGCGGCCGCTGACGTCCTTCAAGTACTTATCCCACGCCGCCACCGTTTCGGGCCGGAGATCCGCAGCGACGCTTTGAGCCGGCGCGAGCAGCGCCGCGACGATCGCGGCCCACATTGCTCCCGCTCGAACCGATGCCGCGCGAATTGGCCGCCACGTCCACCCCTTGGCGATCGCCGGCGGAGCCTCGGGCGGCCGCCCGGTCACGGACTCTACGATCCCGCTGGCCGGCGGGCGCCCCGCGATAAATTGGGCGCCGCGCTCGTGCCAGTCGCGAAGCAGGGACAGGCCAGCTTCGTCGGCTTCCGTTACATAGCTCAGGTCCACAATCAGCGCCCGGCCATTCACGATCGAAGACGCGGCCCGCCACGCTTGCTCCAGTTCCCTTGCCGCTTTAGCGGACAATACGCCCGCCACTTCGAAACGAAACGCGGATGGCCCGTCGTGCATGTAGTAGTGAAATCGGTTCGTCATCTTTCTTTCCCTCGCGAAAACCGGTCTCCCTCGTTAAGACCGGTCTCCCTTGCTAAAACCCGGACCCGCGGCTGCCGGCGGAAAACCTTCCGCCGCAGTGTCCCTGCGGACTCCCTCAAAATGCCAACGCGCTTCAAAATGCGAACCCGAAGCCGATTGAAGGCTCGGCGCGATGTGTCACGCGGTCGGTTCCGTTCAGCCCCGCGAGGCCGTAGGTCGGCGAATCGTAGACTAGTCCTCGATATTCCGCGCGAACGTAGATGTGCTTGTCGAGGTTGAAATCCGCGCCCGCGCCATAAACGAAGGCCGCGCGTCCTTGCGTGCTGGCTCCGGCGAAATTCTTAGGATCGAACGCCAGGCCGCCAACGCCTGCCAGCACGAACGGCGACCAATGACGCAACGGCATCCGGAACACATAATCGGCCGAGCCTTCGTGCGAATAACTGGGAACTCCGCCGAAGCCGGAATAGCTTTGCGTGTTGAGCGAATAGCCATAGTTCAATTCCACTCCGTTGTTGCGATTGAAAAAGAACCGGTAGCTGGCCAAAACGCCGCCGCTATTGGTGGCGCTTTGCTCCACCCCGTTTTGGCTCGTGCTCTTCACGAAACTTCCGAACGCTTGAACCGTCACGTCGTTTCTGTACGCCGAGGTCTCATCCTGGGCGAAAGCGGAGCCGCAAACCAGCGCCGCCGCGAACACCATCCCTGCGAGTCTCTTCCCAAACATAAGTAATCTCCTTTGATCTATGATTCTTGTGCCCCTTGGCACTCTGCATCGGATAAATGCACTCGAACTACCAACCCTAGTAACCTTCTTTTTCAAGTGAAACGCGACAGAAAATCGGCGAACCCTGACGTACCGCCGGCAAGTGTCGAATCTCCGGCACCACGCTTAGACCGAATCTCCGTTCAAGTGCGCCAGCGCTTTTCTGAGGGCGGGCTTGGCGTTGCTCCGCAGGTGAGCCAGGATGTGTTTCATACAAACGCCGCGGGCGACGAACCTCGCGCCTTCGGCTTTCATGGTCCGCAGGAGACGCTCGCCGTTTTCATCCAACGAGATCACATCGGTCAGATCGACCAAGTGAGTCTTGGTCGAGTCGCCGCGAGCCCGCTCCCAAGCGGAGTGAAGCTCCCCGACCCAGGGACCGCTCAAGCGGCCGCTCAGCGTCCAACGCTGCTCGACTTCCGTCTCGTTGCGGGTGATCTTCAGCATGAGGCTTAACGTTGCGGTCAAGCCGATGCATTCAAGCGGCCACTCGGAAGCGAGACGGACAGGACGAAAGATCGGCGCGAAGGCGCTCAGAAGGAGCCGTGCCGAAATTCAGACCGCCTAATCAATGGCACATGCTGAATTGCTGGCACTTGAGCGCTCGGAGTTACTGGGCCGCGGAGCGGGCGATCCGAATGCCGAGTTTTTGCATCCGCGATTGCAGAGTCGATCGCTTCATCCCGAGCAGCGCCGCGGCGCCCGAAGCCCCGGCCACGATCCAGTCGGCTTTTTCGAGAGCGCCGATGATCTGTCTGCGCTCGGTTTCTTCGAGCACGCTTCGCATGTCGGATCCGCCCCCGCTTGTTTTAGAAGCGATTCGGCTCGCATTGGAGGAGAGAGGTACAACTGCTCGCGGGGTTGGCAACGTCGCGGGCGCCGGGGCTGCCGCCGGCCTTGCGTTCAAGTCGGCCAGCGAAACCTTGAGAACATCCCCCTGCGTCAGGATCACGGCGCGTTCGATCACATTCTGCAACTCGCGGATGTTGCCAGGCCAGTCGTAGCGGACCAGCGCCTTCATGGTTTCCGAGGGGATGGTCTCGATATTGCGGTTGGTTCGCCGGCTGAACTGCTGAACAAAGTGGCGGACTAGCAGAGGGATGTCGTCCGGCCGTTCCCGAAGCGCGGGGACGCGGACAGGAAATACGTTCAGCCGGTAATACAGATCGGAGCGGAATGTACGCTGCTCCACCATCGACGCCAGATCGCGATTTGTCGCCGTGATTAGACGAGCTCCGGACCGCAGCGTTCGTGTGCTCCCCAGCCGCTCGAACTCCCGCTCTTGCAGGACCCGCAACAGTTTTGGCTGTAGCTCCAGCGGGATCTCCCCGATCTCATCCAGAAAAACCGCGCCCCGATCGGCCAGCTCGAACCGGCCCAGTCGCTGCGAGATTGCGCCCGTAAATGCGCCCTTCTCATGGCCGAATAATTCGCTTTCGAGCAACCCCGAGGGTATCGCCGCGCAGTTCAGTTTGACGAACGCCTGCGACTTGCGTGAGCTGAGATTGTGCACCGCGCGCGCGATCAGCTCCTTGCCGGTGCCGGTTTCGCCGTAGATGAGGACCGTGGAGTCTGTGGGCGCAACGGTTTCGATCTGCGCCAGAACACGCCGCAGCGCGTCGCTGTTGCCGACAATCTCCTCGAACTTCAATTCGCTGCGAAGTTCGTTCTCCAGATACAGCTTTTCCTGCGCCAGTTGATCCTTCAGCGCCGCAATTTTGCGATAAGCCAGCGAATTTTCGACGGCAATGGCAACCTGGCTCGCCACCCGTTCCAGAAAGGCTGTCTCCTCCGCGCTGAAGGCGCTCTCATTGACGCTTCCCAGAGTCAGCACGCCGAAAGCGCCCTTGCGGCTGATGAGAGGGAAGTGGCACATGGTTTTCACCCCAGCGGCGTAAGCGAGATGCTGGGACGATATTTCGTTCGAGTTCACCCGGATCGGCCGCCCCGTTTCCAAACACAACAGCGCGGAGGAATCCTTCCCGGCCGGCAAAATTCCTTCCTCGATGATTCCCGTACTTCCCGGAAAATCGAGCGCAAACAGACGCAGCTTCCTGGTTCCCGTCTCCGGCTCGGTTCCCGGCTCCGCCTCGGTTACGGGCTCCGGAAGCGCCACGCCGACGCCGTCGCACTGCATCACGCGCCGGATGCTCGCCGACACGGCCCGTAAGACATCCCGAAGGTCGAGATTCGAAACCGCGCTGCTGGTCACCTCCAGCAGCAACTCCAGCCTTTCCTGCGCGCGTTGAGACGCCTGGAAGTTCATCGCGTCGTCCAGCGCCAGCGCGATCTGGCTTACCACCAGCGACAGGAACTGGACCGTTTCCTGCGGGTAAGAATCAGGAAGCGTGCTGGCAATCACCAAGCTGCCCAGCCGCCGGTGGGCCGTGCTGAGGGGAAATGCGCACAGTGAGCGAACTCCCCATCCGCGCAGCATCTCCATCATGCGCGGGAATCGTGCCTCGCTCTCGACCGACGGAACCACCAATATTTCCTGATGCTGCTGAACCCACCACGCTATGGTTTCTTCCTTGGGCAATTCGCACGGAGGCTTCGCGTGAACGCAGCCTTGCCCCAGATGCCAGTTAACTTTATTGAGGGTTTCGTCGAACTGGGCCACCGCGTCGAAATGTACTACGTTGGCCAACTCCCGGACCAGAATCTGAAAAAGCTCCTGAGGCGCCGGACTGGAGCGAATCGCTGCCGCCAACCGGATCAGCGGCTCGTACCTTCCACCTTGCAAACTCTCGGTTTCAGGTGACAGAGTCATAGAGTCCCGTCCCGTCCCGTCCGTGGGGGACGCCCCAACCGGATATCGTGTTGGATGTCTCCCCCCTAATGCCGGATTCAGGCTTCTTCCGCGACCTGAATTTGTTCCCCGTGGCCTCGTCGCGAGCTCGGCTAACAAGTCGCGGTCCTTTCGTTGGGCTTCCCCGAGATCCCACTTCAATTCCCCTCGCGCAGACACTCACGTCCGGATGGCCTAATTTTCTCTGGCGCTACGGACGATCTCTTGGATAGATGGCATCTTGGAGCGAAGACCTCTCGACTTGCACCCTGGAGGAACTCCTCCGATGGCAAGCTGAGAATCGCGAGTGGAGCAAGGAACTTCGCCGCAAGACCGACTCACTCGTCAATAGCCGCCTGGCGCGCAGCATAAGCTTGGCCAACTACCTCGCTGGCAGAAAGCTCGTTGATGAGGAAGCCGCCGAATGCCGGCGCCGCGCGGCCGTGCTTGATGCACAGATCGCTCGCTTGGCGTGTGGCTTTGTAGGCAGCGGAAGTTAGGGCGGCGGGCTCGGCGCGGAAAGAACCGAAATCTTCAAAACGACGCCACTCTAGCTGTTGTCACGCTAGCAGGTCGCTGCGTAGCGGCGTAAATTTTGGTACCAAATCACTTGATTTGGTGGCCCTGGAACCATAGTGCGGAGTTTAGCAGATTCCGTGTGAGCCAAGTGATTTGTTGCCGAACTTATCGCTTAGTTCGGGCAGCGCCATTGCCGGCGGAAGTGTCGCCCTGAGCTTGTCCTCGACAACGTCGGCCAGCGCGCAGCCAGGCGCGCTTGAATGGACCTTAACCTACCCGGCAGCGGACTTTCCGGCGTCAGCGTCACCGCGGGGTCCGCGGCGGCAGCGGCGAATACCGGAGTGACGTGTTCCGCGGGCTCGGGGAGCATGATCTGCGTACTCTACGGCACGCAGGACAGCGCGATTGCCAATGGCGTCGTTGCGAACGTGACGATGACCGTGGTCTCGGCTGCGAGTGGGTCTGCAACCGTTGGACTCACAAATCCGGTCTCAGTGGGCTCGAACGGGTCGCAGATTCCCGCGGCTAGCGTCGGCGGGACCGCCACGATCCAACCCTCGCTGAGCGCGCTTTCCTGCAGTCCCGCCAGCGTGGATGCACCGGGTTCCTCCGCCTGTACCGTCACTCTCGCCGCTCCGGCGCCGAGCAGCGGAGCCACCGTCTCGGTCTCGAGCAACAACACCAGCGTCACCGTCCCGGCAAACGTCGCCATCGCTTCCGGGGAACGTCGGGTACCTTCAACGCAACGGTCGCTTCCATCTCGACCTCGCAAACTGCGACTCTGACGGCTACTTATTTTCGGTGCGACGAAGACCTTCGCCCTCAGCCTTATTCCCACCTGGACTATCTCGGGTACAATCTCGCCGGCGGTGTCTGGCGTAGCGGTCTCCCTCAGTGGCGCGGCTAGCCAGACGGTGACGTCGAGCTCCTCTGGCAGCTACAGTTTCAGCGGCCTGTTGAATGGCTCCTACACTGTGCAGCCGGCTCTTAGCGGCATATTTTCGTCCCGTCCTCGCGCTCGGTGACGATCAACGGTGCGAATCAGGGGCGGTGAACTTTACCGATGTGCATACAGGTCTCAGCCGGCGGGCTTGCGGCGCGGCGAACGTGACCGCTTCGAGTTCCTCCACTTGTAACGTGGCGCCAGGCAGCGAGGCCGGTCCGGCTACACCCGCTTCTGGAAGCGCTGTAACCATGTACAACCCGGCTAGTGGAGCGACCGGCGACGTGTGCAGCCCGGGTGGTCTGGCTTCGCTCAGTGGGACCAATTTCACGTCTCAAAATCCGCAGACAGCGCGCCCCGCTGCACTGCCGACCAGCTTGGCAGGCGTGCAGGTGACGGTAAACGGCCAAGCCGCGCCGCTGTCGTTCGCATCCGAGGCGAGAATGAACTTCCAGTGCCCGCAGCCTGCTCCCGGCTCACCGCTCGACGTGACGGTCGAATCGGAAAACGGTGTTGCTCAGCAAGCTGCGCCCAGTACGATGGCCGCGGCTTCACCGGGCATCTTCACGGTGGACGCGGCGAACCAGGGCGTGGTACAAATCGCGGCAACTAACGAGATTGCGATGACCTCCGTAACCGGAATTCGAAGCCGCCCCGCGGCGCAGGGCGAGACCCTGACGATTTACGCTACCGGTCTTGGCCCGGTGACGACTTGGCTGCCGCGGCTTCCACGTCAGCGGAGTCCCAGGCGCGATTGGCGTACCCGGTTCGAGTCTCGCTTGGAGACACCTACATCGATCCGGCATCCGCCGGGCCGGTTCCCGGCAGCGCCTGGCTGTACCAGATCAGCATTGCGGTTCCCGAAAGCGCTCCCAGCGGGCCGGCCATTCCTCTGCACGTCGAGGTGGACCTCCCCGGCCAAACCTCGCTATCGAGTAACGCCGTGACCGTCGCGCTCCAATAGAATCTAACAGTCACGGGCGCACTTGGATGCGTCCCACGTCGCATCGGCCCAAAACGGGTCAACGTGTTCTGTCGGGGCACAAAAAACGGAGCTGATGCGCCAATCGCAGGGGGGGCGTGCTTTCTCTCAATCGCCGGACAT
>JASHRP010000244.1 GCA_030037375.1 Bryobacteraceae bacterium
ACCCGCTACGAAGAAGCCGCAGCGCTGCACGATTTGCTGCGCACCGTTGAGGAGATGGGCGAGAAACAAAAGATGGCCGCGGCCGAGGGCAGCGACACCGACATCCTCGCGTTCTACGCCGAGCCTCCGCTGGTCGCCGCGAACCTGTTCCATCTTCGTCACGGCCACATCGTCGACCGCCGCGAGTTCTTCTGGTAAGACCAGATGGAGTTCGTGCCCGAAGAATTCGTTGCATCGTTACTGAAGCAGGTCTACCTGAACGAGCCGTACGTTCCAGCGTTCATCCACGTTCCGGCCGAGTTCGAAGAACGCGAGGTGCTCGAGGAGCTGCTCAGCGAACGCCGCGGCCGCAAGGTGGAGATTCTTACGCCCCAACGCGGACCGAAGAAGCATTTGCTCGATCTGGTCGAATCGAACGCCAAGCATAGTTTTGAGCAGCGCTTCCGCGTGTTGAAGCCGTCGTCAAGCGCGATTCAGCAGGCGCTGCAAGACGCGCTGGGCCTGGAGCATGCGCCCAAGCGCATCGAGTGCTTCGATATCTCGCACATTCAGGGCACGGATAAGGTCGCGAGCATGGTGGTGTGGGAGGACGGGAAGATGAAGAAGTCGGACTATCGCAAGTTCATCATCAAGACCGTCGAAGGCAACGACGATTTCGCCAGCATGCGCGAAGTGATCACGCGCCGCTATTCACGATTGCAAGCCGAAGGCAAGGATAGGCCCGGCTTGGTGCTGGTCGATGGCGGGCTAGGCCAGCTTCACGCCGCGGCGGCCGCGCTCGAGGAGCTCGGCATTACCGATCAGCCGCTAGCTTCCATCGCCAAGCGCGAAGAATGGATCTATGTTTACGGCCAGGAGCAGGAGCCGATCGTGCTCGACCGCTTCTCGCCCGTGCTGCATTTGGTGCAAATGGCCCGCGACGAGGCGCATCGTTTCGCGGTGACGTTCCATCGCGCGAGAAGAACTGCCAGCCGCTTGCCGAAGAAAAAATCGAAGCGCCCTTCGAAGAAAGAAAAGGTGGAAGAATCGCCAGCGCCAACGTTTACGGTGCTGCCTTAAACACGAGGATCCTACGCGCTTGCAGCTTCTTCGCGTGGCTCGCTATGGTCTAGCGAAAACGGCGCGAGAAAACTCCGAAGGTCGGCGCTGATGTGCGGGTAACTCCACGCGTCGTTCCAGCCTGTTGCAGCGCTATGACGGTTCTTGATCCACTCAAATAGAGTATCGTGCGGGATAAAGAACCAGCCCCTCCCAGGCGCAGAACCAACTGAGTCTGGGAACAACATTCCAAATGCGCTTGCCGCCGTATTGAGCCCAGTTGACCAGAGGACGGCTCTTCATCTGGACCGAGCGAAGTTCGCGGCTCGGCGTACGTACGACCAAGTCTTCTCCATCCACGTCAGCCTCGGGACGATACGCGACGGCCAGCTCGGATTAGAGGCGCCGTGACTGGTAATGGCGACATTCGACTAGAATACAGCCAAACTTACGCCGCCGGCCGCGGCCTGTACGGTTTCACCTTGATCTCGGCCTCATGCAGCCGGGCCTGCGCTAAATCGTAGGCCGCCTGCACCCGCATCCACTGGTCCGCATTCGACCATCCTGCCTTCTCTAGGCGAATCGCCATTTCGGGAGAGATCCCTGCTTGGCCGTTGATTACCCGGGAAAGCGTATGTCGCGCGACGCCGAGAACTTTAGCCGCTTCGGTCACGCTGAGATCCAGCGGGTCCAGACAGGCGTCCTTGATCGAATGGCCGGGGTGCGGAGGATTCTTCATGGGCATTCGTTCAAAATCCTTCCTAGTGGTAGTCCGTCAAGTCGACATCGAAAGCATCACCGTCCTCGAAGCGAAAGGTAACGCGCCAATTACCCGAAATCGTCACGCTCCACATCCCTTTCAAATCTCCTTTGAGCGGATGGAGACGATATCCGGGAAGATTGACATCGGAGGGATGCTTCGCCATATCCAAGTGCGCAAGCACGCCGGAGACGCGGCCCACATGGTCGGCGCGTATCCTGCTCGAATCTCCTTGCCGAAACAGTCGCTTTAATCCGGCGTGCCGGAACGTCCTAATCAAAGGATATCGTACCGCGTATCGATACAGGTCACAGCAGACGCTCGCCGGCCTTGCTTGCTGAGACAAGTGTCTGCATTCTAGTCGCGCTCGCACCGGTGGTCATCGAGCTATTGAGGATAATGGTACGCGAAGGCCGGCCAGTCGAGCACTCCGAAAATGAACACCCAAATCATTCCGGTCACCGGGAATGTATGGTGTTTCCAGCGGCCCTCATATTTCGCCTGCTCGTATCTGATTTCGGTGCAAGACGGGTTCGTCGCGATCGATGTCGGAATGGATTCATACGCCAGGGATTTCCTTGCTGGTTTAGGCGCACTGGGAATTGCGCCGGATCGCGTTCGAGCGATCCTATTGACACACTGGCACAACGATCACTCCGCCGGCGCGGCATTCCAGCAGCGCGAATTTGGAGTTCGCGTCTACGACGCTGCCGCCGATTAACCCTGCGCCAGACCGCTGTCAAGGGTCTCCGGAGGGTGTCCTCGCGCTGCTTCGTGGCCTTCTAGAAGAGGCTGCGCCGAACGCCGTGGCGGCAACGCGGTTGATCGCGGATGGCGATCGCTGGCGATGTCTTGGCCGTTGTTAATGTCGAGCTGAGGCTGATGGCAAAGCCGGTGACTCCAGACTTGTCCCGGGCAAGAGAATCTGCTTGCGGTGTCTTGGGGGGCGAGTGGAGACCGTTTGCCCTGGCCACAGGGCTCCGATGACGGCGGGCGTCAAGCAAGAATGCGATCGCCTTCGGGCTTACCTGGAGGCTGGCCGGCCATGGCCCTTGTCGGCTAGGTCGAAACCCGACCGGCGATCACGCCGGCTGCTGAAGCAGCGCCTAGAACAAGTCGCCGATCTGCTTAGCGGCTGTCCGCGCTTCCAGGTGGATCAATCCGGCGTTGCCGCCTTGCGGGCTGAGCACCGCGAGAACAGCTTTGCTGCCGGCCGAGTACACGAAGAGCGCGCCTTCCTCGGCTTGAATGGAAACTTCGCCGAGCGTCCCCGCGCTCATGCTATCGCTGATGCGGCGTCCCAAGCTGGACGCGGCCGCGGCCATCGCCGCCACGCGATTCGGGTCCGATCCGTTCGACAAAGAATGCGCGATCGGGAGGCCTTCGTTGGATGCCAGGAGCACCCCTTTCAGTTCCGGAATCGCGCTACGCAGTTCCTCAATCTGGGTCTTGAGTGCCTCGCCCTTGGCCATCGCTGCCTCCTTAGTTCTCGCTGTACCTTAGAAGTCATTAGATCGGCGAATCAGACAAGAACTTTAGCCCTGCTGTAGTACGGGAAGCGCCGGATTGAGCCTAAGAGAATCGACGGAGGTACTCGCCTTACGCTTAATGTGGATGCGATAGACCGGAACTCGCTCTCGCTATAGAACCGTCCCGTCCGGCGGTTAGGGCTTTCCCCTGAACAGTTCCTAAGGCTGCGGCCTGAAAAATATGGCATAAGTGCTTTACCGCAGAGAAACTCCTAAGAGTGCCCTTTAGCCCAAGCCACAAAACGACGATTAAGATGACATGCGGTGCTTGTACTGCGGCAAGGAAGTCGCCCTCTTCAAACGGCTGAGGGGGGGCGAATTCTGTTCCGACGCACACCGGCAGAAATACCAGGAAGAATACACCGAGCTCGCGTTGCATCGCCTGGCGCTGGCGAATGCGTCGAAGAACGGCGAAAAAGAACCGGAGCCGAAAGCCGCAGCGGACGCAAAATTGAAGGACGGCCGTACGCCGGAGCTCGAATCGCCAGCTCTTAAGCGTCGCGAGGGCGCGGATCGCGATGAGCCGGCGGTGATGAGGCCGTTCGCGACCGCTGAGTCTCCCGTCGCAACAGCGGGTCTCGAAGAACATGAGCTTTCGGAATATAAGAGTGCTGAGCAGGAAGAAGTAGTAGAGAGCTACGACGAAACGCCCGTATCGGAGCCGCTCTCCGCGCCGGCGCCTCTGGTTGAAGCAGCCGTTGAAGAACCAGTCGTAGAAGAACCGCCGTCTCCTCCGGTGCATGGCTTCATCATGGAGACGGTCATACCGCCCAGCGATGTGGATCGAAGCGCGCTGCCGCAGGTTGCAGCGAACCTGGTGAACCCGCCCGCGATCTTGATTCCGCGCTTGCCTGATTTACAGGCGTTGAGCGCCGATCTCGATCACGGCGGCGCGGTCGATCTCCCCCGATTCGCGGCCACCGATGCTCCCGTGCAACCGATCGAGCGAGAGCTAGAAGTTCGGATGTTCGTTCGCGGCGCGCCCCAAGTGGAGGTTCCCGTGCAGTCTGCTGTTGAATCCGGTTTTGACCCCGTCGATCGAGCGCTGGATGTGGAGTTCGACTCCGCCCCTCCCGGCGAATCGCCGCAGTTGTGGTCGGCCCCTGGCGCGGATTTCCCAGCGCCTGACGGCCAACTCGTCTTGCTCGGCGATCTCGCGCGGCTGGATTTTGAGCTTACGGCTTGGGGTGAAGAAACGGCCGAAGGGGAAGCCGAGGCGCCATCGCTCGCAGCGACAGAGGCTACGCCCGAACCCCCGCAAGTCGAGCCTACCCACGCCGAGCCCCCGTTAGGCCCCGCGCGCATGGATTCCGCGCCCTTGACGATTTCTCCCGCGCCTGCTCCGAAACCCGCCTCGATTCCGGTGCCCGTGCGTTTCGATCCAGTGCACATCAATCCCGTGCTCATGGAGAAAATCGCGGGAACACCCCAGGTCGAATCCGTAAGTCCTGAACCGGAAGTCGAGGAACACGCGCCCGAGATCTCTGCCGAGGTTCCCGAGGCCTCCGAGGAGAATTCTCCAGTTGAAACGGCGCAGGCCGAAACTGCACCAGCCGAGCCTCCTTCCGAGC
Source organism: Bryobacteraceae bacterium (assembly GCA_030037375.1). Classification (GTDB taxonomy): domain Bacteria; phylum Acidobacteriota; class Terriglobia; order Bryobacterales; family Bryobacteraceae; genus Palsa-187. The sequence continues at coordinate 4,899 of JASHRP010000244.1, forward strand.
CAGAGACTCCCGTTCCCGGCGCCGTCACTAAACCGATGCCGGTCACTTTGCACGGTGTCGCGCCGACCCGCGGAAAGCCGCACCAGGTGTTTACGTCCGCCGTCACGCGAGAGGGCGCATTGCAGGTTCCGCGCGAAGCCGCATTGCCGCTGCGCCCTCTTATGGTTCTGGGACCTGCGGTGAAGCCCGCCGCGGATCGTCCGGCGACTGAAAAGCCCAGCCCCGAAAAGCAGCCGGAGAAATCAGCCGGCAAGTCCGAAGCCGAGTCGGCTTCTCCCAAAACCTCCCTCAAGTCTGTTCCCGTTCCTGAACGTCGCGAAGCGCGCCCGGATGCTCCGTCTCGCAAGTCTGACGTCCGCGTGATGCCGATGCCCGTGAAGGAGCAGACGCCCAAGTCCGAGCCCGCCAGCCGGCCGGAGCCGGTGCGGCAGTCGCCGATTCCGAAGACGGAGCCGGTGAAAGAAGCCCCCGCGGCTCCTTTAAAAGAAGTAGCGGCTTTGAAGGAAACCGCGCCCGCCGAACCCAAGCCGGCCAAGGCTCCCGTCGAAATCCGTGCTGCCGCGCCCGCTCGCGAAGCTTCCGCGCCGGCCGCGAAGAAATCCGTGGAAACTCCGGCCGAAGAGGATTTGCTCGGCCTTCCCAAGCTCTCCATCGAAAAGGAAAGCGCCTGGAGCCGTCTGTCCAACACCACAAAGCTGATCGTGATCGCCGCGGTGCTGGCTCTTATGATTGGAGGAATCATCCTGACTTCGCGCGGATCGGGCGCATCCAAAGCCGCCGGTCCCGCGGCGTCCGGTCCCGTGCTGGTCGAGGAGCCGGCCCTGGCAAACGACGCCGGATGGACCCAGGATTGGTTCGCCGATCGCGGCGGATCTGGCCTGAACCGCCACGTCGACGTTCTCCGAGGTTCGCTCGCGCTGGGGGACTTCCGGTTGCTCTTCGAAGGACAGATCGAGCAGGGCGCGCTGGGTTGGGTCTTCCGCGCCAATAACAAGAGCTTCTATGTCGAGAAGATTCAAGTGGTCACTCCCGGTTTGAATCCGGTGGTCGCGCTGGTTCGTTTCGCCGTGATCAACGGACGGGAGCAGCCGCGCACGCAGACGCCGCTCGACATTCAAGCGCATCTGGACACGATGTACAAGATCCGCATGGACGTGGTCAGGGACCACTTTACTACCTGGGTGCAGGACAACAAGGTCGACGAATGGACCGACGGCCAGCTCGAGGCTGGAGGGGTCGGCCTGTACTACGAAAATGGCGATAGCGCCAAGCTCAGGGACACGTTACACGTAATTCCGCTTCAGCAGAAATAGGAGATCGAGAGAAATGCCGGACGCGAATCCGCAACAAGTCTTCTTTATCGACGATGAGCTGGTCGAACGGCTGATGCGTGGGGATGTCCCCGAAAGCTCCCCAAAGCAAAAACGGCCGGCGTCGTCTAATTCTCTCGCCAAGGCCCTCAGCCTGGCGTCGTCGGGAAAGCTGGAGGAAGCCGCCAAGGAACTGGAAGCCGCCGGGGCGCGGGGCGAGAACCCGGCTGAGGTGTACTCCGGGCTCGGCCACGTCCGGTTTGAGCAGCAGAAGTTCGACTTAGCCGAAAAGGCTTATGCGAAAGCCGCGGAAGCCGATCCGAGGCTCACCGGATCGGATGCCGGCCGGGTGGCTGCATCTCAGGCTGCGGCGTACTACAATCTCGGCTTGGTGCAGGAGCGGCAGTCGAAATTCGAGGATGCCGCGAAGTCGTTTGAGTTGGCCGCGAACCTGGATCCCAAGCGCTGGCAGGCGCCGGCCGGGCGCGGCTTGTGCCTGGTTCAGTTGGGGCGCTCGGAGGAAGCTCTGGGGTGCTTTGAAAAAGCGCTTCAGGACAGCCCCAACTGCGACCGGGCATTGTTCGGCAAGGCAGTGGCTCTGCATCAGCTCGGGAAATTGGATGAGGCGGCGGATCTCTATCGAAAGCTGCTTCCCGCCAATGGCAATTCCCCGGAGCTGCTGGCGAACCTGATCGCGATCTCCTCGGCGCGCAAGGAAGACGGCAAAACCAGGGACTTCTCCGAACGCTTGCTCAAGCTCAGGCCGCAGTCGCGGTTCGCTCTGGAGGGCCTAGCTGGCACGGCGATCTCTCGCGGCGACTACAGCTCCGCGGTGCAGCACTGTACGCAGTTGGTAAAGGCCGCGCCGGATTCGTACGAGGGTTGGCTGAACCTCGGCGTGGCGTATCAAAAGACCGGCCGGCTGGAGCAGGCCGGAAACGCCTACCGCGAAGCGATCAAGCTGCGGCCGGAGGCGGTCGAGCCGAACGCCAATCTGGGCGCGGTGCTGCAGGAGAGAGGCGATCTTGGCGCGGCTCGGACCGCGCACGAAAAGGCGCTCTCCGGAGCGCCCGATTCTCCGGGCATCCTGTGGAACCTCGCGCTGCTCGCCGAACGCGAAGGCAACGCGGAACAAGCCGAGGAACTGTTCGTCAAGCTGCTAGCTTTGAAACCCGATTGGGAGGACGCCGCTTTCCGCCTGGGATTCCTGCAATTGCAGCGCGGCGAATACGCCGGCGCCGTCGACAGCTTCGAGATCTGCCTCAAGAAGCGCAAGGATTGGGTGGAGGCACTGCTGAATCTCGGGTTGTCCTTCTGGAAATTCGAAGACCTGGAAAGCGCTTCGCACACCTTCCACCGCATCCTGACGTTACAGCCTCGAAACGCGGATGCGCTGTGCGCGCTGACGGCGATCGCCATCGAGCGCAAAGACCCTAAGCAAGCGCTGGAGCTGCACAAGAAAGCCGCGGCGCTCGGCGGCGAACCTCCGGAGCTTTCCTTCAATCTCGGACTGCTTCTGCAGTCCACCGGCGACGAGGCCTCGGCGGTCGAGTGTTATCAGGCTGCGTTGAGCTCCAAGCCCGACTTCCCGCAGGCGTTGCTCAATCTGGGCCACGCGCTTCGCGCCACCGGCAAGGAGGAAGAAGCGCGGCAAGTTTGGGGCAGGGCCGCGACGGCCGATCCGGAGCTCGCGGTCAAATATTTCAATTAGTTCTCCGCAGGCTTCTCCACCCGGTCGACAATTAGCACGTCCATCGGGTCTTTCGTATCCATGAGCTTCAACCCGAGCTGCGGCTCGATCGCCTCGAAGCAGTTCGGTCCCTCGGCGTCATCGGCTACCGTTAGACCCGGTTTGTCGGGAATCATGCAATCAAGAGTAAAGTCGTACCTGCCGGTTAGGCCGGTTTTGTCCTCGATGATCCGAGGCTCGGGCGTAATTCCGCCGATAAGGAACGGACTCATGAACTCGCAACCTGGCGCGCCAACGGGCTGGCACGAAACGGGCAGCGCCCTGGCTCTGAAGAGGAGATGTCCGTCACGGGTTCGCGTCCAAGCCGCGTTGCGGCCCGCCGCTATCGCCGGAAACCCGTTCGCGGCGGGCGCCGCTTCAAGTGGCTTGCCGGAAGTCTCCACCGACTCCTTCATCTTCAACCCGCCTTTCGCAATGACGAGCTGATAGACCGGAATCGGACGCGTCTCGCGATGAACGGCCAGTCTGATTCGCTCCATCAACAGATGCTGCATCATCACGTTGAACTGCTCGGCAGTCGTACCGGCCGGGACGTTCGCGGCGATGTCGTAGTCGGCAGCGAAGACCGATGGGTCCTTTCCGGCGAGGACCTGACGGAAATCCTTCAAGCCGTATGCCCTCTGAAGAATGGACCGAAGAGAAACGTTCTCCCAGTAGATCTGCGCCGGATCTTGTGTCCCCGGTCCGCCGCTCATGCGGCTTCTAAACTGGTTGGGCGGAGGCAACGGCTTGGCGAGTCTCACCGAAGCGGCATCGAACTCGACCTGTCCGAAGGCAAGACCACACAGAACCACGGCCGCCATCATCGCTCGCTTCATGCACCACTGACGAATGCGGCCCCATGAACGTGCAATCCTGAGGCATGGCCCGCAAGAGATCGATACTGGTCGCTCCGGCCGCCATCGCTGCAATCGCCGTCTGGGCACTCGCGGTGAGCCCGGACGACGAATGGCCCTCCTATGGCCGCGATCCGGGCGGCCAGCGCTTTTCGCCACTCAAGGAGATCAACACGAAGAGCGTCGGGAGGCTTAAGGTCGCGTGGACCTATCACACCGGCGACGCATTCCAGCCGCAGAACGGGAAGCCCACCTCGTTCGAGGCGACCCCGATCTACGTGGACGGAACGTTGTATCTGAGCACGCCGCTGGGCCATGTGATCGCACTCGATCCAGTCACCGGAAAGGAGCGCTGGTCCTACGATGCGAAAGTTCCTAAGGACAAAGGCTACGGCGATTTCGTCAGCCGCGGAGTCTCGCTGTGGAAGTCCGCGGCTGGTGATAAACGCGCCGAAAAGCGCATCTTCGTTGCAACGCTCGATGCCCGGCTGGTCGCGCTCGACGCGGCCACGGGCAAGCCGATCCTGCCCTTCGGGGATAACGGCATCGTCGATCTGCGCAACAACCTGCGCATCGCTCCGCGCGGCTTCGCCGATTACGAGGAGACCTCACCGCCGGCGATCTCAGGAAATACGGTCGTGGCCGGTTCCGCGATCGCCGACAACGGATCGGTGAATCAGCCGAGCGGCGAAGTCCGCGGCTTCGACGCGATCACGGGCAAGCTTAAGTGGACCTGGGACCCGATCCCGCAGAATCCGAACGATCCGGCGGCAGCCACGTGGAAGAATGGAAGCGCCGCGAAAACTGGCGCGGCTAACGCTTGGTCCGTGATCGCCGCGGACCCTCAGCGGAATCTTGTTTTCCTTCCCACCAGCAGCCCCAGCCCGGATTACTACGGCGGGGAGCGGCTGGGTGACAACGTCTACGCCGATTCGATCGTCGCGCTGCACGCCGATACCGGTACGGTCGCGTGGCACTTCCAACTGGTCCATCACGATCTATGGGATTACGATGTCGCGTCGCCGCCAATCCTTTTTGATGTGCATCGCAACGGGCAAACCATACCGGCGGTTGGAGCCGGCGACAAGGACGGATTCTTTTTCATTCTGAATCGCGAAACCGGCAAGCCGATCTTCGGCGTGAGCGAGAAGCCCGCACCGAAATCGGACGTACCCGGCGAGGAATCGTCGCCGACGCAGCCCGTTCCCGTGGCTCCGCCCGCGCTCGCCCCGCAGAAGCCGCCCGAGCCGTGGGGCGCGACCGAAGCCGACCGGAAATTCTGCGCGGACGAAATCGGCAAGCTGCGTTCAGACGGCGTCTTTACGCCGCCCAGTTTGAATGGATCTTACATCGCGCCCGGCAATATCGGCGGAATGGCGTGGAGCGGCGCGGCTTACGATCGCGATCACCACCTGCTGCTGATCCCCACCAACAACCTCGCAGCGGAGGTGCGGCTCATCCCGCAAGCCGATCTGCTCAAAGCCTTCCTGGGCCGCAACCCGAAGGACGATTGGGAATTCGCGCCGCAGCGTGGCGCCGCCTACGGGATGCAGCGGCGATTCCTCCGCAGCCCTTCAGGATTGCCGTGCAACGCTCCACCGTGGGGCGTGCTGAATGCCGTCGATGCCGATACCGGCGCGCTGAGGTGGACGGTGCCCATCGGCCAATTCGGAAAGGGAGACCCAAAGTTCGGGTCGATCGCCTTGGGTGGCCCAATTGTCACAGCGGGCGGGATCGTCTTCATGGCCGGAACTCTCGACGCTGCAATCTATGGCTTCGATGTGACAAACGGGCGGCAGTTGTGGAGAGGGGATCTACCGACCAGCGCCCGGTCGACGCCGATGACCTTTAGGGCTCCTAACGGAAAGCAATATTTGGTGATTTCGGCCGGCGGGCACGACGTTGCCGGGATGGCGCCGCTCGGCGATTCTGTTGTGGCATTCGCCGTGCAGTAAGAAACTGCCAGGATGCTCGGTTCAACTCTCCTCGCGGTGATAAACTGGGAGCAGGCATGAGTTCACTGTCGCCCCGGCTCCAGGTTCGAGTTCAGCAGAAGCAAACGCTGACCCCGGGGCTGGTGCAAATGGTAAGTCTCCTTCAGCTCAGCCGGCTGGAGTTGAAAGACATGATCTCGGCTGAGATCGCCCAGAACCCGGTTCTGGAAGAGGCTGCCGAGGGCGGCGAGGAGCTGACGCCGGAAGAGCTGCAGCCGCTGCTCGAAGCCGAGGCGGAGCGCTCATCGGAGCCCGCGGACCAGTCGATTCTGGAAGCTACCGCCGGACCGGCTGAGACCGACATCGCCGAAGGCGGCTACACTGAAACCCCCGACTTCGAGTCCGCTGGAGCTGCCGTCGACGCCGCGCCCGAGCTTGATGCGGCTGCCCCCGCGACTGTGGAAAATTCCGAGGCCCCGGCGACCGCTGACCAAGCCGACCCATTCGAGGAAATCGACCTGGGCGATTACTTCGACAACTACCTCGATCCCGGCTTCAAGAGCCCGGCCTCCGAGAATGTTGAGAAGCCATCGTTTGAGACATTTCTATCCTCTCCGGTAACCCTTTCCGATCACCTCGGTTCGCAGCTCGCTCTCGTCGCGATGAGCGATGCCGTTCGCGCCGCGGCCGAGGAGATCGTCGGGAATCTCGATGAAAATGGCTATTTGACGGCAACTCTCGATGAAATTGTTGCCGCGGAGCGCTGCACGCTGCCGGATGCGCAGGAGGCGCTCAAGGTCGTTCATTCGCTCGATCCGGCCGGAGTCGGCGCGTCGGATGTGCGGGAGTGCCTGCTGTTGCAGCTCGAAAGCCGTAACGCCAAGGGCGGCGTGGCGTGGCAGATCGTCTCTGACCATCTGAAGCTCCTGGAGTCGCGGCAGTTCAAGGAACTGGCCAAGGTTCTGCGGCGTCCGATCGAGCACATTCAGATCGCCATCGACGTAATTCGGCACCTGGATCCCCAGCCCGGCCTGCGCTATTCCGCGCAGGGGGCGCGCCAAGTTGAGCCAGACGTCTACATTTCTAAGGACAGTGACGGCTACCTTATCCAGCTCAACGATGAGGAATTGCCCACTCTCCGGCTAAACCCACAATACCGGCGGATGCTGGACCGCACCCAGGAACCTAACAAGGACGTTCGCAACTACGTTCGCGACCGTTACGCTTCCGCGATTCAACTCATGAAAAACATCGAGCAGCGGAAGCAAACCATCCTCAAGGTTTGTCAGTCTATCGTGCGGCGCCAGCAGGAGTTTCTGGAGAACGGGATCGACGAGCTTAGACCCATGATGATCAAGGAGATCGCCGAGGAGATAGGGGTTCACCCCTCGACCGTCAGCCGCGCAGTTTCCAATAAGTACGCTCACACCCCCCAAGGCGTGTTTGAGCTTAGATATTTCTTCTCCGAGGCCGTCCAGGGTCCTGGCGGAACGGAAACTCCCCTGCTCATCCTCAAGCGGCGGGTGAAGAAGATGATCGAAGAAGAGGACTCGGCCCACCCACTTACCGATGAACAAATAACGGAGCGCTTGCAGTCGGAGGGCATTAACGTGACCCGCCGCACCGTCGCCAAGTATCGCGAGGACATGCGCATTCCGTCGACGCACCAGCGCCGGGTTCGGACGTAGCACGGAGGGATTATGAAAGTCACCTATACCGGAATGAAGCAGGAGCAGCTATCGCCTAAGCTGCAGGGCAAACTGGGCGCGAAATTCCAAAAGTTATCGAAGTTTCTCGAGAAGCGCGGAGAAAAAGAGGCGCACGTCGTTGTGACCTCCGTACGCCACCTGTATAAGGCCGAGATCGCGATCAAGTTTTACGATCATCAACTGACCGGCCTGTGCTCCGACGCGGATCTGTTCACGGCGCTTATGGGCGCTCTGGAGAAGCTGGAAGCCCAGGCAGTGAAGAATCGCGGCAAGTGGCGCGAGAAGCATCGCCGGAAAGAGGGACCCGCGAAGGAGACGGTCGGCGAGAGCGCCTCACTGCCTGCCCCGGCCGAACGGCGCGCCGCGCGTCAGGAATCCGCGAACGGGGCGGTCCCGGTAAACGTGGTTCGCGTGAACCATCGCGACCGGCGCAAGCCGATGACGCTGGATGAAGCGCTGCTCGAAATGGAGCAAGGCCAGGACTACCTGGTCTATCGCGACTCCGAACGCGAGAAGATCTCCGTGCTGGTCCGGCGCCGCGACGGCGGCTTCGACCTAATCGAGGACTGAAACCCGCTAGAATAGCGGCGAATGCCCCCTGCCGCCCGCAAGACGCCCGGGAGTGTGCCGCGCCAGACCGAACTCGTCATCATTACCGGATTGAGCGGGTCCGGTAAGGGCACGGCGCTGAAGGCGCTGGAAGACCTCGGCTACTATTCGGTCGATAATCTGCCAATCGATTTGATCCCGAAATTCGCGGAGCTGGCGCAAGCCGTGCCGAACATCCGCCGCGCCGCGATCGTCGTCGACATCCGGGAAGGCTCCGGGCTGGATCGTTTTCCGGCTTTGTACCGGCGCATCCGCCGCAAGGTGCCGACGCGAGTGCTGTTTCTCGAAGCCGACGACGCCACGCTGATCCGGCGGTTCAGCGAGACGCGCCGTCCGCATCCGTTGGGAGCCGATCAAAGCGTCGCTGAGAGCGTCCGCAGCGAACGGGAGCGGCTCGCGCCGATCCGGCGGCTGGCCGATCCGATCATCAACACGAGCAAGTTCAACGTACATGAGCTGCGCGAAACGATTCACGGCGCCTTCGGCGGCCAAACGCGGAAGCCGGAAATTCTGATTCAGTTGACCAGCTTCGGTTACCGCCACGGCGTGCCCAACGACAGCGACCTGGTTTTCGACGTCCGCTTCCTGCCGAACCCCAACTACATTCCCGCATTCAAACGTTTGAGCGGCAAGAATCCCAGCGTGGCGCGTTACATTCGCTCTTTTCCGCAAACCACGGAATTTATCGACCGCATCTCCGAGCTGCTGGTATACCTTTTGCCGCATTACATCGAGGAGGGCAAGTCCTATTTGACGATTTCCTTCGGCTGCACGGGCGGCCGGCACCGGAGCGTCATGATCGCGAGCGAAATCCGCAAGCGCTTGGCCCAGGCCGGATACCGGGTGAAGGAGACGCATCGCGACGTGCAGAAAACGTGACCACGACCGTCAGCGTTAGCGGCGATTGCTGCCGCGATTTTACGAAGTCATCCAAGTTGGAATGGCTGGAAACCAACGGAACCGGCGCCTTCGCCATGGGCACGGTTTCGGGCGCGAACACGCGCCGGTATCATGCGCTGCTGACGGCGTCACTGCGCCCGCCAGTTGAAAGGCGCGTGCTGCTGTCTCGCGTCGAAGAAGACGTTGTCATCGATGGAAAGACGTTTGCGCTGGGCGCGTGCCAATATCCCGGCGTGGTGACGCCGCGCGGTTTCGAACTGCTTCAAGAGTTCCGCGCGGAGCCGTGCGCGACGTGGATTTACCTCCTGGGCGGGGCGCGTCTCGAAAAGCAAGTCTATCTGGTCGAAGGGCGCCAGGCTGTGGTGGTGCGATACCGCGCGGATCAGCCGATGACGTTGCGGGTGCGCCCGTTTCTGGCGAATCGGGATTATCACTCCTTGCAACGGGCCGTCGAATCCGACGGAGCGTGGCGTGGCACGCCTCTCCGGTTTTCCTGCTCCGCAAAGTTCAATCCGGATGGGCAGTGGTATTACAACATCGAGTATCTGCAAGAGCTCGACCGCGGGTTGGATTTTCGCGAGGACTTGTACTCGCCAGGTTTCTTCAGCTTCGAAACACGGCAAGGCGACGCGCGGCCGGGCGAATGGGTGACGCTGTGCGCGTCCATTGCTGATACGGTGGGCATCGGGACGGCGGGCGGCGAAGCGCCGTCCCGGAAGCGGGATCCATTCGTGGTGCGGCGCGCGGACGGAACTCCGGCGATTATCGCCGGCTATCCATGGTTCACCGATTGGGGCCGCGACACCATGATCAGCTTGCCGGGCCTGCTGATCGCGCCCGGAAGGCTCAACGAGGCTCGCGAGTTGATCGAGGCCCATTTGAAGTATCTCAACCAGGGGCTGATTCCGAATCGATTTCCGGATTCGGGCGAGGCGCCGCAATACAACTCCGCGGACGCAACGCTGTGGATGTTTCAAGCCATGCGAGCTTGGCTCGCGGCCGGCGGCGACGCCGAATTCCTGCGCGACGTTTTCATCAAGACCGCAAGGCAGATCATAGATTGGCACCGGCACGGCACACTCAACGGAATCGGCGTGGATGCGAGCGATGGCCTGTTGCGCGCCGGGGAGCCGGGCTCGCAGCTCACCTCTCAGTTAACTTGGATGGACGCAAGCGTGGGCGATCGCGCGGTGACGCCTCGGCACGGGAAGCCGGTGGAGATCAATGCGCTCTGGTTTGGAGCGTTGCGCTTGATGACCGCCTGGGGCGATCACGATTATCGTGAGGAATCCCTGCGCGTCCAGCGGAGCTTCCGTGAGAAGTTCTGGAATCCGAAGCGGCAGTGCTTGTATGATGTCCTCACCGACGAAGGCCCGGTGGAAAAGCTTCGGCCCAACCAGATCTTCGCGGTGAGCCTGGGAGGGGGATTACTCGATCGGGAGCAGCAACAGGCTGTGGTCCGAATCGTCGAGCGCGAACTGCTGACGCCGGTTGGGCTGCGGACGCTTGAGCCAAGCGATCCGGAGTATCGGCCTCGTTATGCGGGAGGTCCCGCGGAGCGCGACGGAGCGTATCATCAAGGCACCGTATGGCCGTGGCTAATGGGCCCATTCGTCGACGCGTATCTTGAAGCATTCGGGAGGACGGCGGAGACGGTCGAGTTTTGCCGCGGGCTTCTCAGCCGTCTGGAGGAGCGCTTGGGGCAGGGTCCGTGCCTCGGCTCGGCCGCTGAAATCTACGACGGCGACGAGCCTCGGAGCGCGAAGGGCTGCCCGGCGCAGGCGTGGAGCGTGGCGGAAGTGGAACGGCTGAAAGCTTTTTTCGCGCAAAGCGCTGGTGTTGGCTCTGGCATTGCTACCGGCAGTAGTTGGCCGGGGAGGCAGGGATAAATCCCTGAGCAGAACGGGCGAGGACATTCCGCCTCGCCCAAGCCACGCATTAAAACTAGCCCCTTATTTCTTCTCGAGCTCTTCTAGCGCCGCCAGAACATCCTTGCTGTGCGGGGTCGGGTCGACCTTCACGAACTCCTTGCGGATCACGCCCTTCGGATCCAACAGGAAAGTGTTGCGGGCGGCAACTTCGCTCGCGCCGAACTTCTGCGTCGAGGCGTACATGTTGACGACCTTGTGATCCACGTCGGACAGCAGCTTGAAGGTGAGGTTTTCCTTGGTGCAGAATTCGACGTGTGAATCCACCGGATCTACGCTCACGCCGACAATCGCCGCATTCAGCTTGTCGTACTTCGCCTGATCGGCCTGGAAATTGTGGGCTTCGATGGTGCATCCGGGCGTCATGTCTTTGGGATAGAAATAGAGCACAACCCATTTGCCTTTGAAGTCGTGCAGGTTGACGGTTTTGTTCTCTTGCGATTTCAGCGTGAAATCGGGCGCGGCCGATCCCACGGCGGGCATTTCAGCAGCGCGGATAGCGGCCGCCGTAACTCCCAGCAACAGGATGGCGGCGAGCGCAAAACTAAGAATCGTACGTGTGTTCATGTTCTCCAATTCTCCTCTTTTGAGTGTCGCCCGCTTCCCCGGCCGGATGCCTGAAGCGGAATCCTTTCCAGTGTACACAAGAAACGGGGCCAACTCTTAAGTGCACCTGTTAAGCATTGGAACTTTGGACCGCCTTGGCGGGCCCTCGGGAACTACTGCAATAACTGCTCGAGCACCGGGAGCGGTACCGCGCTTTCCTTCAGCGCGGCATCGTGGAACTTGCGAATGGTATAGGCGCCACCCTGGCTCTTCATGTACTGATCGCGAGCCTCAAGCCATCCTTTCCAGCCCGCGAAATAGGTGGGGAGCTGGCATGAGGAAAGCTGCGCGCGCTGATACTTGGCGGTCGCTTCTTCCTTTTCCTGGAATGTATCGTTGATCATCAGATCCATCGCCTGTTGCTCCGTCATTCCCATGGTTTGGAGCCGGACATCTAGAATCGTGTTGGCCAGAGCGCGCAAGGCTTGCTTCAGAAAGCTGAGCCTAAGCTCCTTACTGTTGTTCAAATATCCTTCATCCGACATCATCTGCTGCGTATAGAACGCCCAGCCCTCGACGTAAGGAGTGTTTCCGTACACCGCACGCAGCACCCGCCGGGCCTTCGGTTCCACCTCATTGGCGTACTCGAACTGAACGTAGTGTCCGGGCATCGCTTCGTGAATCGTCAGCTCCTGCAGCCCATAGTTGTTGTATTCTCGGAGCTTCGATTCGGCCCGCTCCTTGTCTTTTGGAAGCGGCGTGATCCAATAGTATGCGCCGAGCTCGGGTTCGAGAGCCGGCGGTTGATTGAATCCTCCCACCCCATAGATGCCCCTCATAAACTCCGGAGTCTCAACCACCTGGAGATTGGAATGGCTGGAAAGCGTGACCAATCCCTTTTCTTTAACGAAAGCCGTGGCTTCGGCGAGCGTCTTCCTGGCTGCGTCCATGTACGTCTCCGGAGTCGCGTGCTGTTTGGCGATGTCGTCGAGAGCTTCTTTTACCGATTTCGGCGCCGACAGTTTGGCCATCTCCTCGCGCGTCGACTTCAGCGTCGCCTCGGCCTCGGCGAGCAACTGCTCCGGAGCCTTTCCGGTGTGGAGCACGTACTGAAATTTCTTTGCGTAATTCTCTTTTCCTAACCGCCAATCGCTGGTCTTCTTGGACAGCGTGTCCTTGAGATACAGGCTGAACCCGCGCAAAGAATCGAGCGCCGGCCCGGCCGCGCGATCGTAGCTCGCCTTCACCGAATCGGGCGCTTCCGCGCGCAGCGTCTTGTCGATCAGTTCGATATTGCCGTCGTTTTCCTCGCGCGCGACTCGGTTCCAGATCTCGGGAGCGTCCACCAGTTCGCTCTTGGCCTGTTCGAACAGGGCCGGCATCTTTTCCATGCGCTTCACGATCTGCTCGAAGCGCTTTTCCTTGGGCGCGTAGTTGAGCATGTACGGATTGAACAGCGCGTTGCCGGCCAGCTCCACGTAAATCGTAGGATTGTGTTTGAAGCTCTGGATGGTGTTGAGCTCCAGCAGCGAGAGCCCGACCGCGTCTTTCATGAGCTCCAAATCCGCCTTCTGTTCCTTGTCGAGCGAAGCTGCATCGACGGCATTCATGCGCATCTGGATGCTTTGATAGAACCCGCGCTGCTCGTCCATGCCTTGCGGGCTATAGTCGTCGAGCAATTCGTCCAGCGGAACCCCATTGCGCGTGTGATAGCCCGTCGCGGTCGCGTTCACGGGCGACAGCGCGAGGCTGCCGTAGGTGAAGTCTTGAGTAAGTTTCTCGAAGTCCGTGGTGATGGGTTTTGAACCGCAGCCGGCCAGCATCGCCGCCAAGGCCAGGCACGATGCGTATCGCCGCACGATTATTGCTTGGGAGCCGAAGGCGTCGCGGCCGGGGGCGCTGCGTTTGGCTTTGGAGCGGCTGCGCCGGGAGGAGCCGCGCTAGGCTTCGGCGCCGCTGGCGTCTTTGGGGCAACCTGGGGCGCCGGAGCGGCCCGGTCATAAGCGTCGATGATTGCCTGGGTGATATCGATCGAATTCGCCGCCCACAAGACCGGAGTATTCTCTTCCGCGACGTTGAAGATAATCGTAAATCCGTTCTCAGCGGCGTATTTATCGATGACCGCTTTCATCTTCTCTTCCAGGCCAGCGACTACTTTGCCTTCCTCGGCCTGCTGCTCGTCCTGGAAGTCCTGAATCGCACGCTGGACGCTCTTTGACTTGACCTGAATCGTATTCTGCAACTCTTGTTTTGCGGTGGCGGACATGGTGTTGCCGCCCTGATCCAGTTTTCTTTGCAGATCGTTGAGGTCGGCCTGATCCTTTTGGATCGATTGCGCCCTAGGGCCAAGCTTCTTCTCCAGCTCAGCCTGAGCCGCTTGTCCTTCCTTTGTCTTCCCCAGCGCGACGATCGCCTGGATGATGCCGATCTTAACTGGGGCCGCGGATCCCGGGGCCGGACTCTGCGCGCTCACTTGCAGTGCGGCCATGCCGGCGGCGCCGCCAGCCGCTAGAAACAGACTGCGGCGAGGTAACCGGTTGCGCGGGCCAGATTGGACGCTTGTTGGATTCTTCACGACCACA
>JASHRP010000245.1 GCA_030037375.1 Bryobacteraceae bacterium
GCGAGCGCGGTCTTCAAGGGAAATCCCGCGGCGGTTTGTCCACTGGACCAGTGGCTGCCTGACCAAGTCCTGCAAGCCATCGCGTCGGAAAACAATCTGGCCGAAACTGCTTACTATGTCCGGCTGGGCGAGCGCTACGATCTGCGCTGGTTCACGCCAACCGTCGAGGTGGATCTGTGCGGGCACGCCACTCTCGCCTCGGCGAGTGTGATCTTGGACGTCCGGCGCGAAATTCCGGGGCCGGTGGTATCGTTCAATTCCCGCAGCGGTTCGTTGTCCGTCGAGCGCAAAGGGAGTTTGTACGCGCTCGATTTTCCGTCCCGTCCGGCGGGAGCGTGGGAAGCGCATCCGAATCTGCTCACGGGGTTGGGGGCAAAGCCCGCCTCGGTCCTGGCCGCCGACGATTATCTGTGCGTTTTCGAGAACGAAGAACAGGTGCGGGAGCTGAAGCCGGACATGGAGAAACTCGCGCAGATCGACCGGTTCGCGACAATCGTCACCGCGCCGGGCAGGGATTGCGATTTTGTCTCCCGCTTTTTTGCTCCCGGGAAAGGGATTCCCGAAGATCCTGCAACAGGACGGGCGCACACGAGTCTAATCCCTTACTGGTCCAGGCGTCTTGGGAAGAAGGAGCTTTTCGGCCGGCAGGTTTCCCGCCGCGGAGGAGAATTTTGGTGTGAAGACCGGGGGCAGCGCGTCGGCATCGCGGGCAATGCGGTACAGTACCTAGAGGGACGTATCTCTTTTCCCTGTAACTGATTCTGGATGCAGCGCATCTTACTAGTTTAAAGACACGCGTTAAAGACACAGGTTAAAACATGAGAAAAATTCTGCTGGGCGCGGGGTTGCTTTTCGCGGGTTCCGTTTATGGATCGGGCATCGAGTTTTGGTTCGTTGCTGGCGAGACGCTGATATCGAACCCGGGTTTGGGCACCAATGACTGCCCCACGGGCGAAGGGATCACGAATGCGGAGTGTGCGGCAATTGGCGCGATGCCAAACGATCTCGCCTTGACCGATGGCTTCCATTTCGGATTCCGCGGCGGGTTCGACTCGGGCGACCATCTGGGCTACGAGATCGGCTACATGTACAACCGCACTAACTTGAAGTACAACAACGCGGGTGGTGAGGAGCAGGGCATGGCGTACCACCAGGTGTTCTTCAACGCGCTGTGGCATTTCACGGGACAGGATTCAAAGGTTCGCCCGTTCGCAACGGGCGGGGTTGGATTCGTGAATTACGCGCCGCCGGGCACTTCCGCTGCTTACGGCGGAGGGTCGGCCAAGCTTGGAATCGACTACGGTGGAGGGGTGAAAGTGAAGCTGACCGACAAATGGGGCTTGCGATTCGATGTTCGCCAGGCCACCACTCCCAAACCGCTGGGACTATTGCTGGCCTCCGGCTGGCTGCGAGAAACGGAGCTATCGGCTGGCGTTGGAATCTTCTTCTAACAGCAGAAACCATCGGCCGCCATTGGACGCCGATTAAGGGGCAGGATAAGGGAAAGCCGCGAAGGAACGCGAGGAATAAAGGATGCTCAAGCGGGTGCTGCTGCCGGTGCTGCTGGTGGTATGTACCGGAAGTGTTTGGGGGCTCGATTCCAACCGCCGCCTGACCCAATACGTTCACCGCATCTGGACCGCGCAACAAGGCCTCCCGACCGGCACCATCTATGACATCTGGCAGACGCGCGATGGGTTCTTATGGCTAGGGACGCAGACGGGCTTGGTGCGGTTCGACGGCGTCCGCTTTACCGCTGCTGAGTCGGTATACGCCGGGCTCCCGGAGAACCTGTGGATTCGTTCCGGGTTTGAGGACGAACACGGGGCTCTGTGGATCGGCACCAACGAAGCCGGGATCTTCCGGTTGCAGGGAAGTGAAGCGGTCCACTACTCGGCCAAAGAGGGGCTGCTCTCCGATCAGATTTATTGCCTGATTCCGGGCCAAGGCGGCTCCTTGTGGGCGTGCACCGCGAACGGAATCGCTCATCTGGTGAACGGACACATCGACATGCGCCGCGTGAGTTCCGCCACCGGAGCCGAAATGGTGCGGGCTGCGTGCCTCACCCCCGACGGCAGCCTATGGGCCGGTGGCGACGGCCCGCAGATTTACTCGGGCAATGGCGATGCTTTCCAGGCGACCAGCCTGCGATCGCTGCCCTCCGACGTTTCCATCCGCGCCATCACTTGTGGCCGAGGGAAGATTTGGGTCGGGACGACTTCCGGGCTGGTCGAGGTCAATGGGTCCAGCCAGCATATTTACACGAGCAAGGATGGATTGGTTGACGACGGCGTGTTGTCCTTGAAGGAGGCAGCCGACGGCAGCTTGTGGATCGGTACCCGTGGGGGATTCAGCCGGCTGCGCGCCGGGGAGTTCGAAAGTTTCCGGCCGCAGGACGGACTCTCCCAGAGCAGCGTGTCGTCCTTGTACGAAGATCTTGAAGGCAGCCTGTGGGCAGGCACCAAGCATGGATTGAATCAGTTTGTGGATGGCCGCGCGGTGCCGTACACCATCAGTGAAGGGCTGCCGAGCAATGAAACCGGTCCGATCATGCAAGACGCGGCCGGCGGGATCTGGATCGGAACATTGGACCACGGGTTGGCTAAATTCGACGGCCGGCGCTTTCCGGCTCTGGACGCGCGCCAGGGTTTGGCTTCCGATATGGTGCTGTCGCTCGCTCAGTACAATGGCGCCGTTTGGGCTGGAACCAGCCGCGGATTGAACGTGCTGCAAGGCGGGCGCGTCTCGCGCAGATACGGCGTTCGGGACGGATTGCCTTCCGATGAGATTCGCGCCTTATATTTCGATGCTCAAGGAACCTTGTGGGTCGGCACAGCGGCGGGACCGGCGGTGATTCGCAATGGGGCCGTCTCGATGCTTCGCGGCGCGCCGAAAGATCCGATAGCCGCGATGGGAGCGGACCGGCTGGGCAGAGCCCTGTTCGCCACCGAACATGGACTCTTCCGCGTCGAAGGCGCCGTCGTGAAGGAAATCACACCGGGCGGCATGCCGTTGCGCGGGGTCGACTCGATCTATCTGGATCCCGATGGGCTTCTTTGGTTGCCGGGCAGCGCCCAAGGGTTGCGAGTTTTGGACGAGCGAGGAAGCGACGAGCACGGAACGCAGGAGAAGCTTTCGACATTCCTGGTGCGCGACGGGCTGTTCGACGGCGAGATTTACGGCATCGCTCCGGATGACCAAGGCCGTTTGTGGATGGCCTGCAGCAAGGGGATTTTTTCGGTGGTCCGCGCGGAAATGTTGCGATTCATCGCCGGCCAGACCAAGAAGATTTCAAGCACGCAATACAGTCCCACCGACGCTTCGCGCGTGATCGAGTGCAAGCCGGGGGTGCAGCCAGGCCTGTGGAAGATGAAGGACGGGCAGCTCTGGTTCTCGACCATTCGCGGCTTGATCGTGATCGATCCCGCACACCTGAAGCGCGACGTGCCTGCGCCCCCGGTGGTGATCGAGGATCCAATCGTGAATGGCGAGCGCGAGACCGCGGACGGCATCGGCAGCCTCGCTCCTGGGCAAAAGAATATCGAGTTCAATTACACCGGCTTGAGTTTCCTCTCGCCCACGCGTTTGACGTTCCGCTATCGCCTCGAGGGCTACGACAAGCAATGGATCGACGCGGGAACCCGGCGCGAAGCGTTCTACACCAACTTGCCGCCCGGACCGTTCCGCTTCCGCGTGACCGCGTGCAACGTCGCCGATAATTTGTGCAACGATACCGGAGCTTCGGTTTCATTCGCGCTCGCGCCCGCATATTATCAGCGGGTATGGTTCTTGCCCTTGATGGCGGCGCTCGCAGCGCTGCTGGGATGGCTGGCGTATCAGGCGCGGATCCGCCGCTTGCGTGAAAGATATGAGCTGATCGTGGCGGAGCGAAGCCGCATCGCGCGGGAACTGCACGATACATTGATTCAAGGTTTTTCCGGAATCACCATGGCGATGCAGGCATTGAGCGCGAAGCTGCGGCCCTCGGAGGAACGCAACAAGCTTCAGGGCATCATCGAAGATGCGGCGACGTGCCTGCGGGAAACTCGCAGAAGCGTCGCGGGTTTGCGCGGAGCGCAGGCGCCTTCGGCATCGGGGCTCGCCGCTTCGATCGCGCAGGCCGCGCGCCAGATCACGGAAACTAAGAATGTGCGGCTGAAGCTCAGGCTGGAACAGGAACCGCCGAATTTGCCGGCGGAGTTCGAGTACAACTTGCTGCGTATCGCCACCGAGGCTATCAACAACGCCGTAAAACATTCCGGAGCGCGAACCATCGAGGTTACGCTTAAGCCCGCGCCGAAGTTCGATTCCGGCGCGATCTTCCTTTCCGTCTCCGACGACGGCGCCGGATGCGAACCGTCCGAGAATGGGCATCTCAAACCTGGGCATTATGGACTGATCGGCATGAAGGAGCGGGCCGCGCAGATCGGGGCGCAATTCGCCTTTGAGAGCGCGCCTGGCCGAGGAACCACCGTGAGCGTGATGGCTCCCGTGGAACGCTCCGCCGCAATGGAGGTCAAAGCATGATACCGCGACCGCAAATTCCGCAGACGCGAGTTCCGCAAACCAGCTTGAAGATTCGCGTGCTTGCCGTGGACGACCATCCGCTGGTGCGCAAAGGCATCGCGTCGATTTTGGCGAATGAAGAAGACATGGAGCTGGTTGGCGAAGCCGGCGACGGCCGGGAGGCCGTTCAGAAATTCCAGGAGTCGCACCCCGATGTGGTGCTGATGGACCTGCGCATGCCGCACGTCGACGGCATCGAAGCCGCTCGGCTGATGCGCCAGTCGGATCCCGACGCGCGCATCATCGCCCTGACCAGCTATGACGGCGATCAGGACATATACCGCGCCCTCGAGGCCGGCGTGCGCGGCTACCTGCTCAAGGAGATGGTGCACACCGAGGTGGTGCGCGCCATCCGCACCGTCCACAGCGGAAAGCGCCTGATGCCGCCTGAAGTCGCGGAGCGGCTGAGCGAGTATTTCCCGCAGGTGGCTTTGACGCCGCGCGAAGTGGAAGTGCTCGGATTCGTGGCGCGCGGTCTGGCGAACAAAGAAATCGCGCATAAGCTCGGCACCGCGAACGGGACGGTCAAGATGCATGTCCAGAATATCCTCGAAAAGCTGGGCGCCTCCGACCGCACTCATGCGGTGACGCTGGCGATCGAGCGCGGGATTCTTCATCTCGATTTCTAATGCCCACTCTTGTGATTCCCGAGCTCCGCACGGAGCGGCTCCTGTTACGAGCCTGGCGTGACGAAGACCAAGAGGCTTTCGCCGAGATGGGCGCCGACCATGAAGCCATGCGATTTTACCCGTCGGTTATGAAGCGGAACGAGAGCGCCGCGCGTGTCAGAGGGTATCAGATCGAATGGGCGACCCAAGGCTTGGGCAAGTGGGCCGTGGAAGTTCCCGGCGTCGCGCCGTTCGTGGGATCGGTTGGATTAGCGCGGGTAAGCTTCAATGCCTCTTTCGCTCCCGCGATCGAGATCGGTTGGAGAATCGCGCGCCCATTTTGGGGCAACGGTTACGCGCCGGAAGCCGCGCGGGCCGCGCTCGACTACGCGTTTTGGCCCCTCGACCTGCATCAGGTCGTGGCATACAGTCCCCTGGGGAACGCCCGCTCCATTCGCGTGATGAAGAAGCTGAGGATGCGCTACGCGGGAGACTTCGACCATCCCCAAGTCTCCGCGCTTCATCTGCGCAAGCATGTTCTCTACGTCATCAGCCGGGAGCATGTGGCCGGTCGCGAACCGGGACCCGAATTTGCGCCGTTCATCAAAAAAGAGACGATGCGCGTCGTTCAGGTCGATTCAATGCCTGATTTTCCGTTTAGCGAGGATTAGGAATATCACCCCAGCCACGAGCAGCAGCGCGGTGATCGCAGGTATCGCGGAGCCCGCTGTTAGCAGTTCTCTTGGACGGAGAGGGTCTAAGACCGCGCTCAGATTGTTGAAGTCGACGTGCGCGGCCGCTCCACTCCCGGCAGCCGAATCCGATGAGGATTCGTCATCGTCATCCTTCGCGATCAGTTGAGTGAAGTCCGACGCGGGTCCTTCCTCGCGTGCGGTATCTCCTTTCACGAGTTCTTGCTTGAACGCATCGCCAAACGCGGCCACCGTTTCGGTCCATCCGTCTTCAAAGCACAGCGGGTTCAGAATCTGCCGGGCGAGCGCCGCGGCATCCACGTCCTTAGCTCGCGTGACCACTTCGCAAGGCGCATTGGGAATGGTAAACAATCGATCGAGCTGCCCAAGTTGCTGCGCATTAACCGAGCCAACCGGAAAGGATCCCAGGACCTCTCCGTACGCTCGTAGCAGATTTGTGTTTGTTTCCGATGCTGCTCGCGCGGCCAGCGTCGATCCGATCTCAGCCGCTCCCGGTCCGTCCAGGTCCTGCGCGATCAGCTTCAGACTGCGCCCGAGGGCGTCAACCGCAACGGCTTCCCTGGCGCTCGCAATCCTCGCGGCGACGCTCGACGCCGCACGCAGGGACGCCGATGGGCTCGCATGTCCTTTGAGCGCGTGGAGGCTGGCAGCCAGATCGTGAAGCCGGGCGAAATCGGTTTCAAGGCTGATTCGCGCGGCCAGAATCGACGCAGCTTTATTGAAATTTTCCGCTCCTGCCTTTTCTCCTTTGCCGCCAATCGCGAGCAAACCCGCGGTAAGGGAACGCAGCGCCTCCGGATCGGTTTCGACCGTCATTGCTGTGACTAGTTTTGCCGCGGCGTCGTGAATCT
This sequence comes from Bryobacteraceae bacterium, assembly GCA_030037375.1. Lineage (GTDB taxonomy): Bacteria > Acidobacteriota > Terriglobia > Bryobacterales > Bryobacteraceae > Palsa-187. The sequence continues at coordinate 6,739 of JASHRP010000245.1, forward strand.
GAGCCGGGTCCAACTCATCGGCCATCGCCCCGATCGCGAACGCGAGCGTCCGTAGGGTGTCCGGACGATTTTCGTTCCGCAATCGCGCAAGGAGCGGCGCCGCGAGTCCCGCAGCCGCCTCATCGTCGGCTCGTTCGACCACCGCGAGAAATCCAGACCCGAGATTCAGCAGCGCCTCGGCATTCGATTCCGTGGCCATTCGTTTGGCAATCGCGGCCGCGAATTCAGCCGCCTCCTGTGCGCTGAGGCTTTCATCAAGATCGTCGAGCGCGCCCGCCATCGCTCCGATTGCGCCTGAGTCCTGTTCCGCGATCATGCGCCGAACCAAGATGCCGGCGGCTTGACTGGTTGTCTCAGCCGGCAGCTTCTTTCGCAGCGCCGCGATCGCCGATGCAAGCCTCGCCAGGTCATCTGCATTCGTGGTTGTTCGCATTCGCGCGATCAGGATCTCTCCGGCCTCGCTAAGAGCGCTCCGCGCGTTGAGCGCCGCTAAAGCGGAAGCAAGCCGGCCCAAGGTCACTCCGTCCGCCGGCATGTTCATTCGCTGCAGCAGCATCGCGGCTAAAGGCTGCGACTCATCCCCGCTCACCCTGCTTGCCAGCACGCGCCACGCCCCGAGCAGCGATTCGAGATCCGTGGTGTTCTCCTCCAAGATGATTCGCGGCTCGATCTGAAGCGCCAGCTCACGCGCCTTGTCCGCGCCGATCTTGTCGCGCACAGGCTCCAGCACCGATTCAAGCGGCGCGAGCACGCCTGGATTCATTTCTGCCGCTATCCGTGCTACAACGTTCGACGCCGTCGCTTCCGCCTCCTGCGTGCTCATCTTGCCCACGAGCCCTCTAGATTCCATCGCCAACGTTCGCAGCGTGTTGCCGTTATGCTCCTGCGGAATACGCTCGGTCAACTGTCCGGCGAGCGCGGCAGCCCGGCCGTCGCTGAGTCTCGGCTCCAATGCGAGTAACGCCGGAAGCCGCGCATCGTTCACGCTTGCATTCGAGTCTTCGATGCTTCGCGATACGAGCAGCGAAGCGAGTTCATCGGCCACTGCCGGACGAACCAACGCGGCAACTTCAGTCACTCCGTACGCAAGCCCGCCGACTTGATCCGTGTCATCGGTGCGCAGCATCGCGTTCACCAGCGTTCGGGCGAGCTTCTCATTCTCCGCGGGACTCAGCGTCGCCGCGATGTCCCAACGTTCCATCAGCGCGAAGCCTTCCCGTAGCACGTCCGGATCGGTTGACGAACTGACGGCCGGCAGAACCGCCTGTTCAAACAGCGCGTGCGCTTCGCTCCTCTCGACCTGGCTGAGCGATACCTCGAAGGCCTGCTCCCACGCCTTGAGCCTTCGAGCGTCCGGCGGATTCGCCAGCGCGATTTGGAGAAAGGCCCGCCGCGCGTAGCCGTTCGCGCGCGACAACTCCAACTGCGCTTGCGCTTCCGACGTGGCTTGCTGCTCGGTTAAATCATCCGAGTTCGAAAAAGCCGCCAGCAGCCGAGCCGCTGCCTCCTGCCCGCTCAGCCTCTGTTCCCACGCTGACGCGCCCCAAACGCCGATGCCCGCGAGCAAGCATACCGCGCCTGCTCGCAAATACACGGCGGGTCTAGCCACCTCTCAGAAATCCGCTTTCTCGATCAGCGAATTGAGATCCGCCTGAAGCTGAGTCTTCTTCTTGCGCAGATCGATTTCGTTGTCGCGGAGCGAAGCCAGCCGCGATTCCGTCGCCGCTAATTGCCGCGCATATTGCTGCACTTGATCCTGCTGGCCCGCGACCGCGTTCAAGCTTTGGATATTCTGCCGCAGCCGCTGCTGGTCCTTGGTCAGGCTGTCGCGATCGGTTTCGATCTCCTTAAGCGCGGCGTCATTGGCCTCGATGTCGCTCTTCTTTTGCGCGATCTGTTCCAACTGCCGCCGGCCCGCGTCACTCAAAGTCTTGTTCTGAATCCAAGTCGTCAGCACATCCGGCGTCGCGCTTGACAACGATATCGTTTGATCCGCGACTCGTTCTTCTTGAACCGCGAAGGTCTTGGAGCCGGATGCCGGAACCGGAACCTCGAAGCGATACGCGTTCGACGTCTTCTCCGGCGCCGCTTGGCTGAGCAGCGTGTATCCCGGCCGCTGCGGATGCTCTATCACCAGCGTCTTCGCTTGCGCGTCGACATTCTGGATCGTATATGTTTTGGTCTCCTGAATCGCGGAGCGTGCGGTCAGAAGGCCCCGGCGCAAATGGATTTCGCGCACGTTTTCACGCGAAGTATCCCACGCGGTAGAAATGCGCATGCCCAGATCCACTCCATAGCTGATCAGGCGCTTGTCGCCGGTCTTCAGGGTTTCCACTAGCGCTTCACCCGCGTAGGAACCCGAATCGTACACCGTAATCGGCCCGCCGTCGAGCGTCTTTCCGGTCGAGTTAGAGATTTCCGCCGCATTCATCGGGTGAAGGCCCATGTTCTCGGAGTAGATCAATAACTTTCGTGCGCCGACCCGTTGTTGCAGAAACGGCAGCATCGCGGACTCGCCCATTTTCACCGTGACCGGTGAAGAGAAGCTGTATTCGAATAGTTCGCCTGCATCTTCGCCGGACGCGATGCTATCGAAGGACGATTGCTGCACGGCCGCCACGGAACCGTTAACCATGTACCTGCCGCCTCCCACGCCACTTCCTCCGCCTCCACCGATCCCGGCTTGCCCTTGTGCTCGCGCAGCTTGTTTTGGCGCCGCAGGCGGCGGCGCTGCTCCGATACTGGCAACCGTGCCTGCAAACACCTGCGGCCCCACCGGCCGATCCTCCGCCAGCTCCGCATTAGGACGCTGCACGTATCGCGGCGGATAAAGCTGCGTGATAAAGGAAATCGGGCGGCCGGAGACCACGGACAGCTTCACGTTAGTCCAATCCTCGCCCGAAGTGTTATCCACGATTGCCCAACCTTCCAGAGTCGGCTCATCCTTTCCGCTGAAGAGGAGACGGTAACTGGATTTCCATACCGCCGCTGGCGTCATGTAGCTGGCCACCAGTTCACGCGCGGCCGACGCGACCGAATCGATATACACGCTCCGCTTGTCCTTGGATCGAGCGTTGTTCAGCACGCCAAGGTAATTCGCGAGAAGCGCCTGCAGTTTGGGATCGGTCAGCTTGACCGAGCTCGCCGCGGCTAGATCGATCGTCCGCAGCTCTCCCGCGCCGGTCAGCAATGTCACGGTTTCGCGTTGCGTGGATTTGCCGTTGTCCTCGATCAGCGCCAGCCTCGCTCCCGCGATGGCGCCTGAAATCGTCTCCGGGCCCAGCCTGACCTCCAGTTGCGCCCCCTTCAATTGGTCGAGGAACGCGGAAAGGGAGGTTTGATCCCCGAGCGCAAACGGGAAATCCGCCAGACGTTTGTCCAGACTTTCGCTCGCGTCATAACGCACACCGGAAATCGACCCGCCTTTGCGGTCCGTGATGGTCAGCGATTTCAGCACGTCGTTCATGTCTTCGGCTTTGAAGTCCAGCCTCGCGGTTTCCCCGGGTTTCAACTCTCCGGAACGTTCAAAGAACGCAACTCCGTGCTTGTAAAGGATCACTTCGCGAACCGGAAGATCCGCGGAAAACAACGCCGGCCCAAACGCTGCGGCCAATACAAAAGCGCGACCTAGCTTCATGACAACCTCCGTTAAGGAAATGCCGCAAACCGCCGATTCCTTGCATACGGGCCGAAGCACGCTCCTAGCTTGACATGACACCAGCCTGGCATGGTTTGTTCCCAGCATGGTTGTTCCCAGCTTGACATGACTTGTCGGCGGGCGAGAGACTCGATTATTGGCCTAAACGATAGCGGAGAACACGATTGAAACATTCATCGGTGTTGCTCATCTGCTGCGCCGCGTTCGCTTCGACCGCCGCCGCGCAGTTGAGCAATTACCTCGGGCCAGGCATTCTTACAAACGGGGCAGGGGACATCGGGAATCGGGCCGGGGAGCAGGTCGATTTGCGATTCTACGCCGATGTCAATGGAATTTACGACAACGGCCTTACTCCCTTCTCCGTCGATTCCAAAGGCAACTTGGTGCAGGTCGGCGGCCTCTACGGTATTGAGGGGCTGGTCGGCGTGTACGGGTCGCATATGTGGAGAACGTCGCTCCTGGGAATTGATTTTCGGGGAGACCTTCGCCATTACCCGGGCGATACTTACTACGACGGAAGCGACGAATACCTCAACATCGGCTACACGTATCAGAAATCGAAGCGGCTATATTTCGATCTTCGCGGGACGGGATCGACTTATTCAAACTACATTGGCGCGGTTCCGGGCGACGCCACGTCCACCGCTGGCTCCGTTACGCCTAATGCGGTAAATCCAGCCAGCCTGCAGCTCTTCGATAGCCGGACGGATTACCTGCAAGGTTCCGCCGGCATGACGTATTTGTTCACGCCGCGCCTTAGCGTAACGTTCTCGGGACAAGGCTTTTGGGTCAATTATCAAGCTTCCCAGCTCGTCGGCGTCGATGGGTATGGCGCGGGCGCAAAGCTGCGCTATCGATTGTCTCGAACCGCCACCATCGGCGGCGGCTACAGCCGCCAGTATTTCGAATATCCGAATTATTTCGGGAATGCCAACTTCGATCAATACAGCGTCTACTTCTCAAAACAATTAGGCCGCCTCTGGACCTTCACGGCTGAGGGAGGCGCGTACCACGTCAACATGCTGGGCCTCCAGACCGTTGCGCTGACCCCGGAGGTCGCGGCCCTCCTGGGCGTTTCCACTTCGATCCAGACGTATCAAGCATCCAATTGGCTGCCTTCGATTAACGGGAATTTGGCTCGGCGATTCAAGACCGGCAGTCTCACCTTCAACTACGCGAGCGGAAACGCGCCCGGCAACGGAGTCTACTTAGCCTCGCGCTCGCAGCAGGGAGCCGCGGTATATAGCTACACCGGGATCCACCGGGTCAGCCTCTCTGTCAGCGCGGGTTACTGGAGCCTGAGCTCTTTCGGCCAGGATATTCCGCCGTATCGCGCGTTCACCGGCGGAGCCGGGTTCACCTACACCATCGCTCGCGCGCTTCGCGCCGTCGCGCGATACGACGCGCGGCAGCAAGACATCACCATTGCTGGTTATCGCGCGACTTCTTACCGTGTCACCTTAGGACTCGCCTTCAGCCCCGGCACCATCCCACTTTCCCTGTGGTAGCGCGCTAAGCTGTACGGATGGCTCGCATCCGCGTCCTGGTTGTCGACGATGAATCGGGGCTCCTGTTGCTCCTGCGGCGTTACCTGGAACGGCTCGGATACGACGTCGATGCGGCCCATAGCGCCGAAGAGGCATTAGCCTTGTTCGAAACAAACCCGGATCGTTACGGGTGCGTTGTAACCGACTTGATACTTCCCGTAATGGGAGGCGAGGAGTTCCTGAAGCGTGTGCGCGCATTGCGGCCAGGAATGCCTGCCTTGATTTCGAGCGGCTATCCCTACGAGCCGCAGACCCCAACCACAGGCTTCCTTCAAAAGCCGTACTTGCCCGCCATGCTCGCCCAAGAGCTTGAGCGCATCATGCGCCCCGGCCGCACCGCAGCCGGGTCAGTCTAGGCGAGTTTAGGAACCCAGCGCGGCTCTCGTCACTGGGCGAAAAAGTATGATCCACGAGCAGCAGATCTTGTTTCAGAGTTCTTGCGGTCCGTGCACAATTTGCATAGTACATGTTTTTCTCGGAATCATTTTGGATGTGCCCGTCCGTTCGGTTATTGACAAGCGAGAAGGCCGGGTTTACTTTTATTCCGTGATAGCCCGCAAAAGGGCGCGCGGACGCCCTCGAACGCGGGCGGCTGCCGCGAAAGCTTAGGGCAAGACACAAATAGCCCAAGCGTACTAAGTTGGAATCGCTATTGGAGGACTGTCGTGCATCTCACCGATGAGCACTTAAATCTGTACGCTCGTCAACAGACTTCTCCTCATGACGACTCGATCTGTAGCGCTCACCTCGCCGTGTGTCAAGAGTGCAAGTCACGGTTTCTCGAAATCGAGTTCGATATCCTAGACTGCCCGAAACTCGCCGTGCGCGCCTCCGGCGATAACGAGCGGCGCCGCAACCCGCGAGTTCCGTTGCATGCGCGAGGTTTTATTACGCGATTGAATCCTCTGCTTCCCGGACGTCTGCCGATCCATCTTCTCAATGTCTCGGCTGAGGGCATGAAGCTTCACGTGCCCGAAGCGCTGGAGCCGGGAGCCATGATTCAGGTTCGCTTGCCCGGTGCGCTTCTGACCGCGGAGGTCCGCCACTGCGCCGCGGTTGGCACGGAATTTCAGGCAGGGGTTCGGGTAATCGATGTGTTTTTTCTCAGGCGTGCGGTCACGGACGTCGGAATGAGAGGTGAATTGCGGTATATGCGGAGGGGAGCATGAGCGCGGCACAACCGGCAGCAATTTCGTATGGGGCGGACCCACGCGTGGAGTCGTGCGGCTTAGAACGGTTACAGGCAAACGACGATGTTGCCATCGCGAATCATTTGAGAACGTGCGGGACTTGTCAGGCGAGAGTGCTCGCATCTCCGAGCTTCGCCAATAGAATCGCCGTTGCCACGCGTCCCGGTGCGAGGGACTGGAAAGAACAGCGCCGGTATGCGCGAATTCCGCTCGACCAGCCCGCATCCATTCGGTTGCTCGGCCCGACGATTTCAAGGCGCGCCGCTGTCGCCCGCGTGATTCAGGCCTCACGCGAAGGGCTTAGGCTGAGGGTATCTGAGTTCGTGCACCCAGGCTCGACGATTCAAGTGCACATTGCCGATACGCTTGTTTTTGGCGAGGTACGCTATTGCCAGCCGGCTGGTTCCAACTTCAATATTGGAATCCAGATAAGGGATTCGTTTCCAGCGCCTCTCGCCGGTTCGGTGGATTCGAAGCGCAAGGAAGTGCGGACTCCGGTCGATGCCGTCGCTCGGCTGCGTGTCGCGGGAACGGAAGCTCTTCAGGTTGTTGCTGTCCTCGACGTCTCCCAATCCGGCCTCAGGATCCGTTGCCGCGTGGCTTTCGAGGTGGGGACGCGCCTGGAGTTGTTGTACCGGGACGCTACGATCTCAGGGGAAGTTCGCTACGCGCGCGAGGTGGGGCCCGACGAGTTCAATATGGGGATCAGCGTCGACGCGGTAATACGAGAAGGCCGCGCTGAAACCGATCTAGCGGGCGCCTTCGGCCTTTGAGATCTCCGAGCGTCGTTCAGTTGTGTTGTTCAGTTATCGCGGCGTCCGCAAAGATCCGGCGTTGCGCACATGCCCGACGGGCAGGATGGCATGTCGAACGATTCCGCGCCACTGCTCGAATGCGCCGCGAACGCGGAAAACTGCTGCGCCAAGTGGCTTTGCCCGCAAGACGGGCAAAGGATTTCATCGCTTCCCGGCCGCCTCACCAGCTTCTCGAACTTGCTCCCGCAATCCTCGCACAGATACTCAAAAATGGGCATGATTCACTCCGCCAAACTTTATTCAGTCAACGCCAACGTTATTTTATCAATCCACGCCTCGATCTCGGCCGCCGGCGCCGCGAAATCGTTCACCAAAATCGAGAACGCAAGCCAGCCGCGAGTCTTGCTCTCGGCATAACCGGACAGCGCCAGCGCGCGATTGAGCGTGCCCGTCTTGGCGCGAATCGAGTGCGCCTCCTGCGTGCAGCACAACCGGCGCGAGAGCGTGCCATCCTCGCCGCCGACCGGCAGCATCGCGATCCACGCGTCATGCGAACTCGAGTTGTACATGTATCCCAGCAGCTCCGTCACCAGCCGCGGCGTCACTTGCGCGTTTCGCGACAAACCCGATCCGTCATCCATGCGCGAATCGGCTCCCGGCGCGGCCCCGATCTTCGTAAGAAAGGCCGTCATCTCAGCCAACCCCGCATCCGCCGTGCCCGCCTTCCTCGAAATCCGCCCGACTTCGCGCAGCAGCAATTCCGCATGGAGATTTTCGCTCACCTTGTCCACCATCTGAATCAGCTCGCTCGCGGGAGGCGAGGTGCGGGTCGCCAGAACTTTGCCTTCCGGCGGCGCATATGAATCGCCGCTCGACCGGTGGCGCGCAACCGGGTGACCGTCGATCGCCACGCCTCGACGCGTCAGCGCGTCATATAAGGCGCAGGCGGCGTAGAGCGCGGGATCGTCTATCGCGACGGTCGCATAATAATTCTTCGCGGTGGTGGGAAGGGTGCCTTCAAAGAGAAGCTGCCGCGAGCCCGGCGTGCGGGTTAGCCGGATCTTCGCTTCGCCCGCACCCGCGAACGTGACAATGCGGTTGTCGATGGCGAAGTATTCGAGCGCCGGGGACAATGACAACTGCGCCGGCTCGCCCGATTTTGTCGGCGTGAAGTAAATAGTGATGAAGTTGTCCGCGACGCTCAAGGCGCTGATCGGAGCTCCCGATTCGCCCGACGCGTCGCTCTGGCTCCAGTTCGGCGGAAAAGGCGCCCACGGATACAGCCGGTCGTCCCCGACGATGTCGCCGTGAACTCGGGTCAAACCCGAAACGATGGCTTGATCGGCCAAATCCTCGATCGCTCGCAGCGGTGGTGCGCTCGGCGCATTGCGATCGTACGGATACACGCGGCCGGACATCGACGGATCGCCCGAACCCACCAGCACGACATCCCCGCCCGATTCCTCGATCACCCGCGTTTCGAAGCGGTAGTCCGGCCCGAGCCTGGTCAGCGCCAGCGCCGTGGTGAACAGCTTCATGTTGGAAGCCGGAAGGAAGAAGTGATCCTCGTTGTGAGCGTAAATCTGCTTCCCGGTCTTTGCGTCAGTCACATGAATGCCGATGTTCGACCGCGCCGCCAGCGGACTCGAACTGACCAGCAGGTCCAGCGTCTGCGCGAGATCCGCGCCCGCCGCGGACACGGCGAGCATCGCGAAGAGTGCTATCGTTGGAGTCCTCATCGCCGCGCGAATCGAGCCTCTAGGCTGATCAGGACCAGAAGCGCGAATACCACCGCCGAGCCCGCCAGTGGCAAGCCCATCACAACGCTGACGCCCCACTGCGAGGTGTAGAAACCGAGGGTCGCCGGCGCAAGCAGCCCGCCCGCCATCGCAATCGAAAAGATTCCGTTGTAGAAGCCGGGATGGAAGGAAGGGAATCGATGCCCGACTTTTTCGACCAGCAGCGGATAGATCGGCGCGAAGGCCGCGCCCAGCAGCAGCGTGCCGCTGATCGCTCCAAAACGATTATCCGTAAAAAGCAAGATCAGGCAACCGAACATCGCCCCAGCGGAGCTCGCAAACAGCAGGCGAGCATGCCGCACTCTCGGCAGCACCCACTGTGCCGCCACCCGCCCCACCAAAAGCGCGAGCCAGTACAGCGCCAGCATCATCAGCGAAGATGCCGGGCTGATGCCGAGCTTCTGGATAAGGAATAGAGGCAACCAGCCCGCAAGCGCCCATTCGTTTCCAAGCTGAAAAAACAACGCCAGCGCCAGCAACACCGCGACCGCGCTGCGCAGTTCGGAAAACAGCTCGCGCACCGGAGGATGGTGCGGCGCAGGATGCGGCGGAAGAGGAGCCTTCACGTACATCCAGCCGAACAGCGCCGGGATCACAGCGACCCACGCCTGCAGCGCCGCGGCAGTGTACGCGTAGAAGGCCCCGGAGATTAGCAACGTTACCGAGAGACATCCGAGCCCGAACAAAATCCCAGCTAGATTCACTGTGGCCGCGGGATCGTGCCGGTACATCGGGGAAATCGCGTGAAACACCGCGGTGTGCAGCAATCCGGCCGCGAATCCGAGCAAAGCCATGCCGCCTATGCGCCACCATGCGGATACCGGCGGCGAAGCGAATGCCAGGAACAGGAATGCGCATCCCGAAAGCGCGCAAGCGAACGCCAGCGTCCACCCGATTCCTCTGCGTTCCAGCAGCCGGGGCGCAGCGCCAACCGACGCGAGCAGCCCTCCAACTAGCCCGGCGAAGTACAGGCCGACGTCGCCGTACTCGGAAGAGATGTGATGCTGCCACGCAGGCAGAATCGCCCCGAGGAACGACAGCATCACGCCGGAGAGAAAAAATCCCGCCAGCGCCCGGCGCGAGCCAGCCGATCCCAGCATGCCGGGAGCCTGCGGTGCAGAAGGCGCGGGAGCAGGTGCTGACATAAGAGCGCCCATCAGCCCGTCAGAACGTCTCCTCTTCGCCGAGGGTGACTTTCACGTCCATCGTTTTTCCATCACGAAAAATCGTCAGTGTCATGACATCGCCGGCGTGCTTGGTGGCAATCGCCTGAGTGATCGCGCCTTGATTTTTCACCGTCTTTCCGTCAATGGCCATGATGAGATCCCCGCCCACGGGAACCCGATAGTTGCCGACAATAACCTCGCGGTTCGCTCCCCGCAATCCGGCTTTTTGTGCGGGGGAGTTGGCGGTCACCTGGCTGACCAGGATTCCGCCCGCGGTCGGCAGACGCAACTCCTCCGCGATATCCCCAGTCACGTAGCCGACCGGCAGAACGCCCAGATGTCCGGCTGGCAGCACTTTTTTGCCGGAACGGATCGCCTCCAGCATGTTCTTCGCCCGGTTGATCGGCATCGCGAATCCGATTCCGATGTTCCCGTTGGGCCCGTAAATCGCCGTATTGATCCCGATCACATTGCCCGACGAATCGAGCAGCGGCCCGCCGCTGTTCCCCGGATTGATCGCCGCGTCGGTTTGAATCATGCCTTCCAGCCGGCGATTGTTCTCGCCCTCGATATCGCGGTGCAGGGAACTGATCACGCCGACGGTCAAAGTGCCATCCAGCCCCAGTGGCTGGCCGATCGCCAGAACCTTCTGCCCAACCTGCACCCCATCCGAATCGCCCAGCCGCAGAAACGAAAGCTTCTTCTTGGGCGTGATCCGAATTAACGCAAGATCGTTCACCTGGTCGCGATCCAGGATCTCGGCTTTGTACTCGGTCTGATCCGGAAGCGTTACCTGCAGTCCCGCGCTGCCGCTGACCACGTGATTGTTCGTCAGGATCTGGCCGTCCGCGCTGATCAGGAACCCGGAGCCAAGATTTTGGGATTGATAGTTTCCGAAAAACCCGCGCTGGATGACGGTGCTGGTGATGTAGACCACGCTGTCCTTGTTGCTCTTGTATACATCGATGTTGTTTTGCTCATCGGGCGTCAGCGTCGCCGAATGTGCCACGATCGGCTCGCTCCAGCTTGGAACAGGGTGACTCGAAAAAGGCGCGGTGAAAGAAACGTCCGGGCGCGTGGTGAGGTAAATGAATCCGCCTGCCAGCAGGGCTGCCAATAATAAGGTTCGAAATCTCATAAGCTCAAGCTCCGCAATGATTCGTATACAGCTTTGGTCCGGGCTTGCGTGTCTGCTTTGGATCCGGAAGTGTCGATCTGGTAATCGGCGTACTTGATTTTCTCGCTCAGCGGCATCTGCCGGCGCATTCGATCGAGCACCTCCTCGCGCGTAAGATGATCCCGCGCCATCGCGCGCTCTACCTGCTGCTCCGGGCTGCAGGTGGCCACGATCAACCGATCATAATCCCGGTAAGTCCCTGTCTCTATAAGTATGGCAGCTTCTGTAACGGCAATGCCATCGGGATTCGACCTTGCAAACTCCTCTTCGAGCTTGCGCTGCCGCTCATGCACATAAGGATGAACGATCGCGCTCAGCGCCTTCAATCGCTCCGGGTCCTGGAATACAATCGAGCCCAATCGCCGCCGATCGATTGAACCGTCCGCTGCCAGGATTCCGCGTCCAAATTCGCGAACGATCGCGTCATACGCCTCGCCTCCGGGCTGTTGAACTTGTTTCCCAAGCTCGTCGGCTTGAATCAGCAGGCAGCCGAAATCGGCCAAAGTCCGGCCGACGAAGCTCTTGCCGCTGGCAAGGCCCCCGGTAAGCCCGACGCGGAGCATGCAGTAATGTTAGCCCGCGGTGGACCGCGCCGCGCCGGTGTGCGCTTCCGCCAAACTCACGGTATTCGCCATGAGCATCGCGATTGTCAGCGGCCCTACGCCGCCCGGAACGGGGCTGTATGCAGCCGCCACGCGCTTGACCGAAAGCGGATGAACGTCGCCCACCCACGCCGCGCCATTCCGCGCGAAGTCCTCGCCTTTACCCAACCGCTCAGCCTCGGCGGCGGTAGTAATCCGGCTGGTGCCGACGTCGACCACCGTCGCGCCGGGGGCAATGAAGTCGTCGGTGATCAGGGCCGGTTTGCCGATGGCCGCAATCAATATGTCCGCCGCCCGGCACTCCTGCGGGAGGTTCGCTGTGCGCGAATGGCATATCGTGACCGTCGCGTTTTCAGCCAGCAGCATCAGGGCCATCGGCTTCCCGACAATGTCGCTGCGCCCGACCACCACCGCCTTCCGGCCATCAAGTGGCACTCGATAATATTTCAGTAACTCGATGATTCCAGCTGGAGTACACGCACGAGGCGCTGGTCGTCCCGCGACCAAATGCCCGACATTCACGGGATGAAATCCATCCGCGTCTTTATCCGGCGAGATCGCCTCCAGCACCCGGCGTGAATCGATCTGCTTAGGAAGCGGCATCTGCACCAGGATCGCGTCGATGTCGGCCCGATGGTTGAGCGTGTCGATAATCTTCAGAAGCTCTTCTGTCGTCGAAGTCTCGGGCGGCGTCAGCTTGTCGCTATAGATCCCTAAGTCCGCGCAAGCCTTGATCTTATTGCGCACGTATTGGCCGGAAGCGGGATCTTGACCCACCAAAACCACCGCCAGGCCGGGCGGCCTTCCCAGATTCTGTATACGAGGCTTCAGCCGGTCGAGGATCTGGGCCCTGACCGGGGTGCCTTCTAACACTTGGGGCATTCCGATTCAGTTTACCAGACCCCCAACCGGTCTCGGGCCTCGGCGGAGATCTCCAATCGAATCAGTAAAGTACTGACTCAGTAAGAGGTACGCCGCCGTACGCTGCTCTAGCACCCCGCAGCCTAAGTCCTAAGGTAATGCGGCTTCAGGAGGACAGTTCTGCTGAGACTTTTCACCGCACCCCTTAGGTCTTAGCACTGATTCTTTTGAAAAACTGCCGATGATAATTTTGTATCAGCGACAGAGACTGTCGCGCACCGCAGGAAGAGGAGAAAGAGTAGCAATGAAGAACTTGATCTTGAAACTTAAAATTTGGAAGGACACGCGCGGCCAGGACCTCATCGAATACGCTTTGATGGCGGGTTTTGTGGCCGTCGCCGCCGGCGCGATCATGCCGAACGTCGCTTCCAGCATCAGCACGATCTTCTCGAAGATCGCGAACGTGATGAGCCAGGCTGCTTCACAGGGTAGCTAAACTTCTAACCTGGTTGGAGGAGGCGGACTTATCGGCCCGCCTCCTCTTTCCAGTTTTCCTCGAATTATCCTCGCCTATCGCGCGGCACGCACAGAACTTGTAGCCGCGTCGTAAGATTCCAATCCCGCCGGTTCGACGTTCGGATTTACCCTCCAGACTTTTCTTCCCAAGAAGTACGCCGCCAGCTCCGCATTCCGCGCCCGACCCAGATCCCGCGCCCAAACGATCCGCGAACGGTCGATATCCGCGTCATTGTAAATCCACTGAAAGAGGTTGGCCGTGCTCGTCTTCGGCTCCACGAACACCAGATGCGACCCGGGAATCTGTTCCAGTTCCGCCGTGATGCGCGATTTATTCAGATTTCCCTGAACCCGGCAGCACCAGCTCTGAAAGTTGAGCGTCTGCGTGTACGGCAAATGAAGACTCTGCGCCCCGATCCTCAATCCCAGTATGAGAGCCAGCGTCGCGGGAAGAAGCGGCACGATCCGGAGCCGCAATGCATGCAAGTAACGGCAACACTCGACCACAATCGCCACAATCATCGCCGCCGCCGGCGCCAGGTAATGGGGCGATGCCGCGCCTTCCATCAAAATCGCCGCGAGCCCGCCGCACACTCCGGCCAGCAGAATGCCGCGTCTCCTCCACACCCTCCCCAGCATGACAAAAGGAATCGTAAGCGCCGGGCCAAGGAAGAACCGCCAATATTCCTGCAAACGAAACGTGGCGTATTCGAGCATGTTCAGCGGCCCGCTCACGCGCTCATGCTCGCCGGTTTCGTAATCGTAGTAATCTTGCATCTCGCCATTCGGTTCGTGAACGGCTGGCGGCGTCCGCCACGCTAGCGCCATCGGCCATCCGTACGTGCGCTGGCTGATTTGATAAGTGGTGA